>CAYHAB010000277.1:0-14138 GCA_964354505.1 uncultured Thermodesulfobacteriota bacterium | reverse complement strand
CTCTTTCTGGCGGAGTCCAAAGATCCGAAGGTCCATCTTTACTTCACGCGGTCTGAGGAGCCGGAAACGGCGCAGTATAACAGTAATGAGGCCTTCATCAGTTTTTATTCCCCCCGTGTTGGAGGTCTTCCGCCGAAGATAGCGCCCAATCATTTTCTTTTTCCAATGTCCAAAATCAGTCTGTATCATCGTATAGTGACCCTGCTGAGGGTGGTGGAGTATGAAATGGGGAATCGGCAGGTAGCGGTACATTTCGGCTGGCCCCTATCTTCCTGGCTTGACCGCATGTCTACCGGGGTGATGGTTTATCATCTCATGAGGTTGCCGAGCCTTTTCCCCGCATTCGATTTCGAAATCCGGTACAGCAAAAAGTCCAAGGGCTCGGCGGGAGGCAGAAGACGTATCCTGTAAACAAGAATCGATCTTCCTCTGTTGTATCAAGAGTCTTTGACTGATTCAAAGGGCATGGGGACGATTAATGGAAAGGATAATGGGCGAAGAAGGAATCTTTCATGCCCTGGAGAGGTTACGGAAAGGGCTGCTTTACATTATCCTTATCTTCGTCTTACTGGGAATCGCTATTTTCCCGTTTTCCAAGACACTGCTCCGTCACCTCTATGAAACAAACCTCAACGTTGACTTAGTCGCCGAACCCAATGCAAAAGTTTCCTTAGTGGCCTTTGCCATACCCGAGGCCTTTTTCTCCCTCCTTAAACTCACCCTTTTCGCGAGCATCTTTCTCTCGATCCCGATCATCTTCTACCAGGTCTGGAAATCCGTCGCCCCTCTGTTTCGACTGAAGCAATTGAGATCCCATGTCTCTATTTTCCTAACTTCCTTAGCCCTTTTTTACCTCGGTGCCTTCTTTTGCTATTTTGTTACCTTGCCCTTCGGTGTCCGGTTCCTCTTGGGATATCAATCGGCGCAGATCAAACCGATGATCTCTGTAGGGACATACATCTCCTTCTGCGCCGCTTTCATCTTTGGCTTTGGCCTCACCTTTGAACTTCCCCTCATCCTCGCCCTCCTGAGCTACATCAAAGTAGTCAATGCCGCCTTTTTGACTCAAAATCGAAGGTATGCTATTCTTTTTATTGCGATTATAGCGGCCGTCATCACGCCCACTCCGGATGTCTTCAACATGGCCTTAATGGGTGTCCCCCTCTATCTCTTATTCGAGGTAGGAGTCATCTTGGTCAAGATCATCGAGCGAAGAAGGATCAGGGCAGAGGTTTCTTTTCCACATTGATAAAAAAGATGAATAAGCAATTTCTTATCAACTCCATATTCCTTCCCATGCGATGGATAAGGTCTCAGATCAGTCAAATGGTCCCAAAAAAATATTTTGGACTGAGGGCGAAGATCACCTTCCTGATCCTTCTTAATGTTACAGGAATCCTCTTCCTCTCTTTTTATTTGGACTTGCACCTTTCAAAGAAGGCGCAGGTTGGCCTCTTGTTAGATCGTAATCTCTATATTGCCAAACAGATCGAAGTGTCAATCCCAGAAGGGATCATGGATAACCTTACTTCCATCCGAGGGGAGGTGGAGGAGTGGTTATTGAGCCGTCCCAGTCTGATGGCGGTTGACGTGTTTCTTTTTTCTGAGACTGGATGGGAACTTATCACCTCCAGTTCGAAGAGGGATATCCCAGGGGCTGCATTGAAATTATCCAAAAAGCAGATCCAACGCCTCAAAAAGGACGATAACCTTTCCTCACTCCATGAGACGGAAGAGGGAGGATGGTTGGAGGTCGTCGTCCCTCTCCATTCTGAGAAAGAGATCATCGGTGGGGTTCGGGTGATCAGTTCCTTGGACGATGTCCAAGGCTATCTGACAAAAAAGAGAGATGAAGTATTCATCCTGGCCTTTGCCAGCATCCTCGTCATCCTGATCACGGTAGCACTCCTCTTTGGAAGGGTGGTTGGATCCCCAATTCGGAAAATAGTGGAAGCCATGACTAGGGCAGAGAAGGGTGATCTGGAGGCTGAAGCCCACATTCACAGTAAAGATGAATTAGGGGAGATGGGAAGACATTTTAACCGGATGCTTAAGACGATCCGAGAGACCCACGAGCAGAATGTCCAACTCCTCGCACGGGTCAACCAGTTCAATGAGGAGCTGACGCGAAGAATTGAGGCTGCTACCTCTGAATTGGCCAGGAGGAACGAAGAGCTGAGGCTTCTCAACGAAGCCTTGTTCGAATCCCAAAGACAGCTTAGCCAATCCGAAAAGCTCGCCGCTTTAGGGCAGGTAACGGCCACTATGGCACATCAAATTGGCACCCCCCTCAATTCCATTTCCGGTTATATCCAACTCATGTTGCAGGAGGGAAACCTCAAGCCAGCAGATCGAGATCGCTTCGAGATTATCGAATCTCAGCTGGACCGGCTGGAAGATTCGGTCAAAACCCTCCTCTCCTTTACTCGGCAACCGGAAGCTCAGTTGAAATCTCTAGACGTGAATAGCATCTTGGTGGAATTGATCCATCTCAGTGAACCCTGGTTTCATACTCGTGAAGTAGAACTTTCCTCCTCGCTCGCTCCAGGTCTTCCGCCGGTCTTGGGAGATCCCACACAACTCCAAACCATTTTTCTCAACCTCATCACCAATGCCCTTGACGCCATGCCTAATGGAGGGCTGCTGACAATCAAGACGCAAGAGGTTCCCCCTCAATCCTCCTCAGAGGATGGGCGATGGTTGAAGGTCTCAATCACCGATACCGGGATTGGCATTACCGAGGAATCGAAGAAAAGGATATTCGATCCCTTCTTTACCACAAAAAAAATAGGTGAAGGAACCGGCTTAGGATTGGCAATCTGTGAGAAGATCGTCAGAGAACATTTCGGCAGAGTAGAAGTAGAGAGCGAAGTGGGGAAGGGAAGTTCGTTTTCCATTCTCATCCCTGTGCTCAAAAGAAATAGGACCGATGAATAAAACATTAGCTCATTTCCTGGTCGTGGATGATGATCCCGTTACTATCAACCTTCTAAAGGAAGTCCTCTCAAAGGAAGGTTATGATGTAGAAACCGCCTTGAGCGGAGAAGAGGCCATCGCTCGTGGGACGGACAACCTTTTCGACATCGTCATTACGGATGTGCGGATGGGCGAAAAGGACGGTATGGAGGTGCTTCGATCATTCAAAAAGATCGCTCCGGAAACCACGGTGATCATGATCACAGCCTTTGGATCGATTGAGACCGCTATCGAGGCAATTCGCCAAGGGGCCTTTGACTACATCAGCAAGCCCTTTAAACTTGACGAGATCAAATTCACCATTCGGAGGGCCTTGGAGCAGAGAAGGCTTCTGCAGGAAAACAGACTTTATCGACGAGAACTTTTAGACAAATACCAGTTTAAGAACGTCATCGGACGAACACCCCAAATGTTTGAGGTCTATAAGGCCATTGCTAAAGTGGCGGATACAAAGTCCACCGTTCTCCTTTACGGGGAAAGAGGCACAGGGAAAGAATTGGTGGCTCGCTCCTTCCATTATAATAGCCATAGAAATGAAAGGCCCTTCATAGCCGTTGATTGTGCCTCCTTGGTGGAAACCCTCATGGAAAGTGAGATCTTCGGCCATGTCCGCGGGGCCTTTACAGGGGCCCTTTCGACGAAAAGAGGGCTATTCGAAGAGGCAGACGGTGGGACTCTCTTTCTCGACGAGGTGAGCAATCTCAACCTTTCCATGCAAACGAAGCTCTTGAGATTCCTGCAGGAACACGAAATCAAAAGGGTAGGAGGGATGGAAAGTATCAAGGTGGATGTGCGGGTGATCACGGCTACAAATCAACTATTGGAACCTCTTGTGAAAAATGGAAAGTTTAGAGAGGACCTTTATGACCGTCTCAATGTCGTATCAATCACCCTTCCTCCTTTGAGGGAGAGAAAGGAGGATATCCCGTTATTGGCTGCCTATTTCCTTCAGAAATTTTCCGGAGAGAACCACAAAAACATCTCTCATATCTCTCCGGAGGCCCTTGCAGTACTCATGCAATATTCGTGGCCGGGGAATGTTCGGGAACTGGAACATACCATAGAACGAGCGGTCATTCTTTCGATCCATCCCATTATCCTTCCCGAAGACATTCCAAGTAAAATGTTCGAAGAGATTAAGGGAACTGAATTTCTGCTTCCTGAAAAACCGGTATCCTTAAAGGAGTTGGAAAAGAAATATGTCTTAAAGGTGCTTGAAGAGGTCAAGGGGAATAAGAAGAAGGCGTCGGAGATCCTGGGCATCGACCGGACAACCCTCTACCGGATATTGGGAAAAGACTGATTGTTGCAATTTACAACACGATTGTTTCTCCGTGTGGTGTTTTAATACATTTTTTAAGATCACTATTTCGCCTCTTAAAAATTAATCAATCATATCAATAACTTAAAAAGCATCAACCCAACATTATTTGGCATCCCTTTTGCAATTAAACCTACAGATAGGTCATTAAAAAAATCAACAAAAAAAGAAGGAGGGAAAGAACATGAAGAAGATGATTGTGTTAGTTGCAGTTCTCACCATGGTCGCCTTTGCTTTTGGAGCTATGGCTGCAGAGCAAAAGGCAACGCCGACACAAAAGGCTACTCCAGCACCGAAGATCGAGAAGTTCAGCGGGGCAATTTCGAGCGTCAATGCAATTACCAAGACGTTTGACGTCAAGAAGATGGTAACGGAAAAGGGGAAGAAGGTAGAAAAGGTAATGACCTTTGCCACCGACGAAAAAACCAAGATTACCAAGGGGAAAGAGGTCAAGGCCTTCGCGGATCTAAAGGCGGGAATGGATGTCAAAGTTGAGTATAATAAGCTGGCGGACAAGAATCTCGCAACAGCGGTCAAGATCGCTGTGCCAAAGGCTGAAACAAAGCCTGTGGATAAGAAGCCTGCTGGGGCACCAAAGAAGTAGTTGAGAAATCAATCTCTATGGCAAAAAAGGCACACCTATAAGGTGTGCCTTTTCTATTTTCCTGACTTATCATACCGAAGGTTTTAAGCTTCATTACTTCTATTATGGTGGACACATATAATAAAGCTAATGGGTAAAAACTCAGATGTTGAGGAGGATGTATGGACAAGGATCAGATTGCTAAGATAATTCACAGGAGATTGAGGCTGGAGGATCCAGAGTGGACGCTCATTGAAAACAACCCCAAATTTCAGTGACTCTTTCAGCATGCCCTCGAGGCGTCCAGATACCGATTGGTTGCTGCGGTGATCGAGTCGAAAGGATGTAATTCAGGTCACGTGGTGGGTCAAAAACTCATATTCGATAATGCCGGTAACCTCTGACAAAAGAGAATCCTGATCGCATCTACGCCTTTTTTGAGAATCTCATGAATGGACGGGACCCCAATGAGGTGATGTTCAATACCACGGGATGTTTTGATACGGGACCGAGTTGCGGCGGATGGGGACATGTCGTTGTGAAGATGTTTGCCGAGATGAAGCACTAAGCACAGCTGCATGTATTGTTTCTTTTGAGAGCGGCTGCTTGTTCTATATGCCCGGCTCATATCTTCCGAGAAGATATAGTGCCGTAATCAGGAATTAAAAATGCAGGCCGCTTGCGTCACCTGATCCCTGAGTAATATTTCTCAGATAGCGGCGTTGGTCCTTCTCCTTCTACCGCCTAATCCCACATGAGGCTAATAACACACATGATGGCGGCCATGACGCTCCAACTCAGGTACTGGACGATCTCCCAGCCGGCGATGCCTGATGTTGCGCTATAGGCCATGCTCATGTCGCCCACGGTGATGCAAATGACGCTCAATGCCCCTGCGGTCCACCGCCATCCTAAGTCACTCCCCAGGTAGACCCGGATGACCGCTAGGGTTTCCAGCATGATAAACAACGACATATAGACAAGGATGTTCATCAATATTGTTGCACCGGCGTAGAGGCTGTAGAAGAGCCAGAGGCCGATTGCAGCAGGTATAGCGAAGGCCATCAGTACCTGAGCCCAGTTTCCAAAGGAGAGGGTGTATCCCTGTTTCATGAGGCCGACGAGCATCATGAATACGGAAAGAATAAATATAAACCGCGTTAGGTAATGTAAGCCGAATATTTGCCAGGGTGTCGCAGATAACAGGCCTGCCATTATGGCAGCGCAAAAGATTACGGCCCCCGACCCGAGTATCACGTGGAATTTGCCCCTGAGGGTGTTAAGTCGCAGATAAAAAGCCTTGGCCAGCGCCGCTACCCCGAAGCACACCATGATGATTACGGTCCCCCACTTCCAGATGGGATCAACTAAAAGCAGCAGCGTCACGCCCATCACAATTGCAAACGCCATTACTATGCCTATGAGAACTCGCAGAGCCTTCATATTAATCTCCTTTCTGTGAAAACACCTCAATCAAGGACAATCTTTCAATAATATCACCATTCATCTTTTGAAAGTCTTCAAACTGTTCCTTGAGCCAGTGGCGGCCAACGATATCCTCCATCTCTTTCAGGAAATCCGGAACCGTTTTCTTGAAGGCTTCCAGCGCATCGTGAGCGCTCTGATTTTTCTCGCTTCGCGGTTGTAATCTGATTCCCTCCGGGGCGTAGAAATTGAGTCCTCCGAAGTTTCTTTGTAGGGATTTCTCTACTGGTTTCTTGCCCAACTTGTTAGCTATTTTTTCCAGCAGATCGTTCCACAAAGAGATGAACTTCTTGAAATCATCCGATGAGCGCATCGTCACGGCCGTGGATACAAAGGATTCTATCTTCCCGGATAGGTAATAGTCCACGTGCTTCGCGCCTTCCCAAATTGTGGAGATGTCCACGGGGCTCCAGTGTTTTTCTATTTCATAGACTCCCAGCGGCTTGCCCTGCAAGAAAAAGAAGTAATGCCGCTCTCCATTTTCTTTGTGTATGCAAAGGTGTCCGGTGGGATTCTTCTCCATGAGCTTGCTCAGCATCTTATCCAGATGGAATATCGTGATAGAAAGCCCCTGCCAAATGGTCTCGCCCTGCAGTACGGATAAAAATGCATGCGCCAGTTCGTCACCGAGGAGATAGAAGCTCAGCGTTGCGCCCGGAGCATTCATTAACTCAGCAACCTCTCCGCTTGTAACGCTCTTGCTGCTCGACGAAAGGAGCGGCAGCCCTTGGTAGAAAAGTATCCGGTTGCGCCCTTCAGACGTGGTGATCCTGGCCTCACCTGAGTATTTCTCATCCAGAATTTCTGCGAGGAAGACATTGAGAACGAAAAGCTCCCGTTTGAGGTTTTGAAACAAGGTTCGAACCTCTACGGTGTGATCTAATGCGATAGCAGCCTTCGTTTCCTTCTTGACCTGATCAAGGATTACGGGCCGTTGCCACTTTGTTTCTAGGACTTTTCTCTCATCGGAGGTGAGATCCTTGATGACACAGGTCCCGGCTTCCCAATCGTAGATCCTCTGGAGCTCATCATTACCTGTACCCCAGGTTGAGTCTACAAGGAGGATCTCCCCCCCTATAAACGTTACTCTCACAACCCCCTCAGTGGGCC
Source organism: uncultured Thermodesulfobacteriota bacterium (assembly GCA_964354505.1). Taxonomy (GTDB): domain Bacteria; phylum Desulfobacterota; class B13-G15; order B13-G15; family RBG-16-54-18; genus RBG-13-52-11. The sequence continues at coordinate 6,663 of CAYHAB010000277.1, read as the reverse complement.
CGAGAAAGTCTATCTTCCCCTCGGGCATCTCGTCGAGGGTTTTTTTGAGGATCTCTACCAAATTTCCCTGAACCGTTCTCTCCATTGCTTTTACATCTCTCTTTTCGGCAAATAATAATAGAAAAGATGGTTATGTGTCAAGGATAAGTAATAAACATAGTATTTTATGGAAATTTCGCAGGGAGCTCTACTGATAATGCTGTCCACGACGATCAGCTACATTGCGAGGGTGTTCTTTGCTTGAGGTTGGGAAAAGTCTCTTTGCTGCGTGTAACCTTAGTGAACCCTCTTCGGTAAGTCCCTCCAATACTTCTCCCGTAACTCCCTCTTGGCAATCTTGCCAGAGCCTGTCTTAGGCAGCGCAGCGCAAAATTCCACCGACTTAGGAACCTTGTAACGAGCCAGCATCTCCTTACAAAAGCTAATAACCTCCTCTTCGGTTGCCTCCATCCCCTGTTTCAAGACCACGATAGCCTTTACCATCTCCCCCCACTTTTCGTCCGGGACCCCTACAACCGCCGCTTCTAATACAGCAGGGTGCATGTAGAGGACATTCTCCACCTCCGTGGAATAGACATTTTCCCCGCCGGTGAGGATCATATCTTTCTTCCTGTCCACGATGGTGACATAGCCTTCTTCATCCATGACAGCCAGATCACCGGTGTAGAGCCAGCCGTCTTTGATGGCCTTGTCCGTTTCATCGGGGAGCTTCCAGTAACCAGGGGTCACGATATCCCCCTTGACGATGATCTCACCTACTTCTCTTTCATCCCTCGAAACCTCCGTGCCGTCCTCCCGCACCACCCGCAACTCTACCGCTATAAATTCACGCCCTGTTTTAGACTTGATATGTAACTGTTCCTCATGGGGGAGCCCGGCGAGATGATTTTTGAGGATGGACATGGTGAGATAGGGAGACGTCTCCGTCATCCCATACGTCTGAATGTAATCGCATTGGAAGGTCGTCACTAATTTTTTCACTACCTCTGGGGCGATGGGAGCGCCTCCGCTCAGCAGGACTCTCAGACTGGAATAGTCCCTGCGCATTACCTCGGGGTGATTGACTAATAGGTTCAACATGGTGGGAATCATATTACTGATGGTAACCCTCTCCCTTTCCATGGTTGTCAAGACATCGAGCGGCTCGAAGGACCTGACAAAGATGTGCGTACCGCCTACCCACGTGATGGCCCAGGTGGCCCAGGCATCGGCCAAGTGAAACATGGGGGCTACATGGATCCAGCGGTCGCTGTCCGTGAGGTGTAACTCTGCAATAGTACCAAGGGCGTGGGTGCAGATGTTCTTATGGGTGAGGATTACCCCCTTGGGCCTCCCCGTCGTCCCGCTGGTATAGTAAAGTTGAGCAATATCCGCTTCCTGTATCGCCTCTTCTGCGCAGGTGGTAGTGGGGAACCTCTTTATAGCTTCTTCGTAATCCAAGGCATCAACCTTAAGCTGGGGGCGTCTTCCTTTTCCCGTCCACACTACTGTCTCTATACCTTTCCCCCCAGCTTCAAGGGCAGCGGCAACCAGATGAGCAAACTCTCTGTCCGCGATCAGCACGGTGCTTTCAGAATCATCCAAGATAAAGGCCACCTCCTTGGGGGAGAGGCGATAATTGACGGGAACGGAAATGGCTCCTATATGGGCTACGGCGTAATAGGTCTCCATGAAGCAATGACAGTTCGGGTGCAGCACGGCAACCTTGCCGCCTTTTCCTATCCCTTGAGCGCGCAAAAGATTTCCGAGGGCAGTGACCCTTGCGTCGAAATCGCGATAGGTAAACCTCAGGTTGCCGCAAACCATGGCCTCGTTATTACCGTAAAGGTTGATCGCCTTCGTTTTTATCTCAGGGATTATCATGGTCTTCCCCCCTTAAAAATAGACGTAGCTTCTCCTCATCTGCACAATAATATAGTGTGAACAGGAGTATAAGTCCTCCTTTATAATTTGTCCACAAATGGAGCCCCAAAAATCTGAAAGGGGATCTTTACAATGAGGGAATGCGGAAATTTTGGTTTGGGAAACCTTAGGGTGATATGGTGGGGGGTTATGCATGGGAAGGAGCAGCCTTCAATGCTACCCAATTTCGTTATCTCATGAGTGCCCCCCATTGTTTTTATGAAAATGTTATAGATGCAAGATCCGCGACTTGATCTTTAGGTTTGAATAGAATATTAGTGAATATCGTTTTTAATGGCCCAGTCGATGACCTCAATGGGAGATTGCAGGATTTCTGCGCCGGATGCCTTCAGGGCCTCGCACTTGCTTTCTACGGTGCCGGCCGAACCCCGAACAATGGCGCCGGCATGCCCCATGCGTTTGCCTTGCGGAGATAAACGTCCGGCAATGTAGCATGCAACAGGCTTGGTCATTCCGTTTGCTATAAAATCGGCCGCCTTTTCTTCCTGCGTGCCCCCCACTTCTCCGACTATGATAACCGCATCGGTTTCGTCATCATCTTCAAACAGTTTCAAGATATCGGGCAGATTGGTAAGAATGATCGGGTCTGCCCCCATGCCGACAACCGCGCTTTGACCGATATTTTTTTCTGAGAGGATGCCCGCAAATTCATATGAGAGGGTTCCGCTACGCGAAATGATACCGACACGACCCGGCGAAAAAAGCGCTCCCGGCATAATACCCATCTTGCCTTTACCCGGGACCAAAATACCCGGCGTTGTGGGTCCGAATGCCAAGACCTCGTTTTCTAAGGCATACGCGCGCATCTTCATCACGTCATGGACGGGGATATGTTCGGGGACCACGACAATGAGCTTTATTCCCGCATCTATGGTTTCATAGAATGCATCCAAGACAAATGCCGCCGGCACGAAAAATACCGAAGCGTTTGCCCCTATGTCCTTTACCGCTTCCTCAACACTATCAAAAACCGGCAGGCCCTCGACGGTTGTGCCTCCTTTTCCCGGGGTGATACCGCCCACTACCGTTGTACCGTACTTCAGCATCCAACGGGTTTGTGTTGTTCCGATCTTGCCGGTTATACCTTGGACGATCACGCGTGTTGTATCGTCAATAAGAATACTCATTTGTACGCCTCGTCAATAACATCAGAATATTTTTATCGGTTACTTTTTCCCTACCAGCTCGAACAGACGTTCTACCGCTCTTTCGGTAGGCGCCTCCGTCACCACATGGACACCGGCTGAACGGAGAATCGCCCAGGTCTCTTCTTGGTGATTCCCGAGCGCCTTGGCTACAATAGGAAGGGTGACATTATGGTCTCTGATATACCGCACAATTCCGCGTGCGCCTTCATGGATGGGATTAATCCCGCCGTAGACATTGATAAAGATTGCCCGCAGGCCGACCTTCATCATCACGAGTTCCATACATTTATAGAGGAGATCTTCGGTAATACCTCCGCCCGTTTCAAGAAAATTGGCAGGTCGGAGTCGCTGGCCGATAATGTCCATCGATGCCATGCCCAAACCGGCGCCTGAGGATATGATACCGATATCCCCCTCTAGATCCACGTACGTCACTCCAATTTCCCTGCCTTTGCGTTCCAATGGATTGTTGATGCGTTCCGTCAACTGCGGCATCGGGTGCTTAATACGGGAAAGGGCTGAATTGTCGATTTCCAGCACCGAATCAATTGCCAGGAGGCCTCCTTGATACCCGGTTTTAAGAATCACCAGCGGGTTTATTTCTGCAATAAGTGCCTCAAACTGCGAAAAAACGCGATACAAACGGACCAGGACGTCCGCACAGAATGTGAGAAGACGCTCAGATAACCCTACACGCCGTAACAGCGTCCGGGCCTGATAGGGGTAAAATCCAAAGGTGGGATCACAGTATAATGACACAATCTTATCCGGCGCCGTGCGAGCGGTCTCTTCTATGTGGACGCCGCCTTCCCTACTCAATACGATGACGGGCCTTCCCGAGAAGCCATCAAGGGTTATACCTATATACAGTTCGCTGTGAATATCGGCCTTTTCGCACACCAGGAGCTTGTGTACCGGGAGCCCCTTGATTTCGGAAATGAGCAACTTTCCCGAGGCCTCTTCGAGCTGTTCCGGGGTTTCAACCGTTTTTATCCCCCCCGCAAGACCCCTTCCGCCGACGAGCACCTGGGCCTTCAGAACAACCGGATAGCCTATCTCGCCCGCTATAAGCAGCGCTTCTTCGGTAGTCTCGGCAACACCCCGTCTGGGGACCGGGATTCCGGCGCCTTCAAAAATATCCAGTCCTTCATATTCATAGAGTCTCATGGTAATGCATAGCCTCTCCGCGATAAGATTTGCATAGAAGCCCGCCAGGGCTCTCTTAATGATATTCCCTAGTGATTACGACCTGTTATAGGCATCTTTTCTCTGCGAACTATCGTGCCCTTTACGGTACAGGTATCGCTGCTTTCAAAAACCTCTTGACAGTAGTTATATATACAATTAAAAATAAAATCAAGAATTAAGTTAAAATTTCTGAGGTTGAAGGATGGCCAAGCATCGGGGGGAAAAGGATACGAACGGCCTGATTGGTCACAGCCAGAAGGCTTACAAGGGCATTCGGCGGATGCTGTATCACAAGGAACTCGTTCCGGGCCAGAAGATCGCATATCGTGAACTTGCGGAACAATTACAGATGAGTCCAACCCCAATCATCCAAGCGCTCAAGTGGTTGGAGATCCAGGGGTTTGTCCGCCATGAACCTAACCGTGGGTATCATATAGAGCCGTTCAGCTTACGGGAGGTAGAGGAGATCTATGAACTCAGGGAATTACTGGAAATCTCGCTTTTGCCCGCAGTCATTAAGCAGTTGAATGAAGAGGGGGTACAACAATTAAAAACGGCGCTGGAAGCCCATTTGTCTGCGGTTCGGGAATTTTATCTCAAAGAACGGTTATTCAAAAATATGGAGTTTCATCTGGCCCTGGCTGCTCTCTCAAAGAAGGAAACCCAATTGAGGATACTCCGTAATATCTTTGATCTCCTCTTTCTGAAATACGGGGGTAATTATTTACCCATTGCATCACTGAAATCTGTCGACCAAGAGCATCAGGAGATTTTTGACTGCGTTGTAGCAAGAAATCTCAAAGGGGCTCAGAAAATCCTGTCCCGACATATCTCAAATGTCAAGATGCAGGTATTGACGAGCCTTAAGCAGATGCTGGAGGAGGATGAGGAAACTGAATATTAATCTCCTTCGCAAAGAACACCAGCAATGCTGCCGGCATAAGCCCGATCGTATGGCTGAGCGATTGTGTTTTTTGCTTTGGGTGGTTTTTATATAACGTATTCACATGGCATTAAGGAGGAATGAAAATGGGTCTCAAGAAAAAAAAGGAATATATCGAATCATTGCGCGAGATGCATCCGACCGCTTATATGTTTGGAGAGAAAGTCACCAACATAGTGGACAACCCGCGACTCCGCTCGGGGATTGAAGCGACCGCTGCAACGTATGAGGTGGCCGAGATGGATGAGTTTCGTGATTTTGTTGTTACTCAGAGTCCATTGATCAACGAGCCGGTCAATCGGTTCACCCTGCCGCCGTCCAGCATCGATGATCTTGTCGCGCGCGTAAAGGTCAACCGGAAGTTGGGGAACTGGGTTGGGACATGTTTCCAACGATGTACGGGGCTGGATTGCCTCTCTACCTTGTCCATTTGTACCTATGATATCGACAAAAAATATGGAACTAACTATTACAAAAACTTCATCGAGTTCCTGAAGCATGTGCAAAAGAATGATCTCACGGGAAACGCCAGCGTGACGGATGTTAAGGGGGATCGTTCACTGGGTCCCAACGAACAGCCCGACAAGGATATGTTTCTCCATGTGGTAGAACGGAAGGCTGACGGTATTGTCGTCAGAGGGGCCAAGGCACATCAGACAGGATCCCTTTCGTCCCATGAGATTATCGTCTTACCCACTCGGGCGATGAGAAAAGAGGATAAGGATTACGCCGTTGCCTTTGCCATTCCCGCGGATACACCAGGCTTGATCCATGTCGTAGGCCGTTCAAGCCTGGATACACGGGAACTGGATGGCTGCGATCTGGGGAACATCAGATATTCTAAATACTGCCCGACCCTTATCTTTAACGATGTCTTTGTCCCGTGGGAACGGGTTTTCCTGTGCGGCGAAACCGAGTTTGCTTCAGAGATGGTTGTGCGATTTTCTTCTTTTCATCGGCAGAGTCACGGCGGTTGTAAGTCCGGCAAGATCGACTGCATGATCGGCACAGCCCTCGCGATGATGGATTACAACGGAACGACCCAAGCAGGCCATCTCAAACAAAAGGTCATCGATATGATTCATAGGGCCGAGACTCTCTATGCGTGCTGTTTGGCGTCATCGTACGAAGGAAAACGGGAGCCTTCCGGGACATATTTTATTGATACGGTCCTGGCTAACGCCTCAAAGATTCATGAGGGGAAGGAGATGGCCGAGGCAACTCGGCTGATGGTGGATGTCTGCGGGGGCTTTGTTGCCGATCTGCCGTCCGATCGTGATTTTGCGAATTCGGAGATCGGCCATCTGCTCAAAAAATATTTGAAGGGTTCGGATAAATTCCCGGTAGAGAACCGCATCAAGATGTACCGGCTTGCGGAAAAGCTGGCGATGGAGAGCGCGGATACCATCTCGGATATCCATGGCGGCGGCTCCCCGGAAGCGCATCGTGTAACCATTTTTC
>CAYHAB010000276.1:0-2510 GCA_964354505.1 uncultured Thermodesulfobacteriota bacterium | reverse complement strand
GGGATGAGAGGGCATAATATTTTATCGTGCACCTATCCATCACTATCGGTAAAAACAAGGGAGTACCTTGACTTCCCCACAGGCGTGTGCTAGCTCTTTTGCAAGAGAACGTTTAGGAGGTCTTTGTGGCCCTTTACAGGTTTGGGGAGCGCAGACCGACAGTGGCACGGGGCGCATACGTGAGCGACTCAGCCAGGGTGATTGGGGACGTCGTCATCGGCGATGAATGCTACATCGGCCATGGGGTAATTTTGAGGGGTGACTATGGGTGCATACGGATCGGCCCTGGTACTGCCATCGAGGAGAACGCCGTCGTGCATATCAGACCTGACGGTATCAGCCGGATAGGAGAGCGGGTGACCATTGGGCACGGGGCAGTGGTCCACGGGAACCTCATCGCCGACTATGCCGTTATCGGGATGGGCGCCGTCATCTGTTTTGATGCTGAGATAGGGCGGTGGTGTCTTGTAGGTGAAGGGTGCGTCGTGACCAGCGGGCAGCAGATACCACCAGAAAAAATGGTGGTGGGGGTGCCGGCGCGGATCGTCGGCGATACCCAGCAGCGGCATAAGGATTTTTGGACCTATGGGAAACAGCTCTATGTTGATCTGGCAAAGAGTTATCCCGCAGAATTTGAAAAAATAGAATAGATGTGAGGTAACGGCAATGATCGTCAGAAATATAGAGGACCCGGAAGTGCTGGCCACCACCTACAGGGCCCATGGCGGGGGTACGGCCAGGATGGTCATGACGAGTCAATTTCTTAAGTCAATAGAGTTCTTCGCCTATGCCATGCTCCCCCCGGGAAATGTGCTCGAGGAACATATAGACGTTGTGGAAGAGATCTATTTCTTTTTGAGAGGAGGGGGGATCATGCAGGTGGGAGACGACAAAAGAGAGGTAAAGGAGAGGGATTCCGTCTGGATACCCGCAGGGGTCCCCCATTCCCTTGAAAACCACACAAAAAAAGAGACCGAGATCATGGTAATCGCCGCCTATCCGAGGTGGTGGTGACATAAAAAGATGCCTCAGCCTTCTTGTTACGCCCGATCTTATCTCGGCCCCTTGCCCTTAGAATTAGGGAGGATGGCTACGATACAACGGTATGTTATCTTCTTTTCCTCGCATATCCCCCACGATTCAACAACCAGAAAGACCTTTACTGGAATAAAAAGAAGAGATTTTAAAATTTAAATCAAAAAAAAGAGATAAATAGCCAATTCCCCCAATTATTTATCTCTAGCGACCATTTTTTACCTTTGACAATAGATCGATATCCTTGCTATTTTATTAGCACTCGTCTAGGATGAGTGCTAATAAAATGTGAGGAGTCAATATCAATGGAAGAACATCTGCCGGTAGTAAGTGATAATCTCGGCCATTATCTCTCCCAAATTAAGCAGTATCCCCTCTTAAGCCCTGAAGAAGAGTTTGTCATGGCGGCACGGTATCAAGAGAAAGAGGATGTGGAGGCCGCCCACAAGCTCATCACCTCCAACCTCAGGTTTGTGGTCAAGGTGGCCTTGGAGTACAAGGGCTACGGGGTAAAGCTCCTTGACATAATCCAGGAGGGGAACATAGGCCTGATGGTGGCCTTGAAAAAGTTTGACCCTCATAAGGGGTATCGATTCATCTCGTATGCCATCTGGTGGATACGCGCCTATATCCAAAACTTCATCATCAAGTCCTGGAGCCTGGTTAAGATGGGAACCACGCAGGTTCAAAAGAAACTCTTCTACAAGATGGGGAAAATTAAGGGCCTCGCTCATGAGGAACGCCAAGAAGAAAAGATCGAGGAGCTGGCGCAAGAGCTCAATGTGCGCGGCTCAGATATCGCGGAGATGCAGAAAAGATTTGCCGGAAGGGACCTCTCTTTAGACGCCAAGCTGGACCGCGATCAAGGTATCAGCTTCCTGGATCTCTTGCCTGATCTCTCCCCTGGCCAGGAGGATCTCCTGGGCGAAAGAGAAGAGGATGAGGCCCTCAGAGATGAGGTGGGGGAAGCCCTGGAGGACCTCAGTGAGAGGGAGAGATTTATCGTCCGCCATCGGATTATGGCCGACGACCCCATGACGCTGCAGGAATTGGGGGATCAATTTGATATCTCCCGGGAACGAATCAGACAGATTGAGAGCGAGGCCCTCAGAAAACTGAAAGACAAGTTGGCAGGTGCTGAGCTGACGTGGGCGACGGCTTAATCCAGGTCACCAGTTGCGGGGCCAAGGGAGATCCTTCTCCTTTTTCTTCACCACTTTTACCACTTGATCAAGGATAATATCGGCGACCTCATCCTTGCTCAAGAGGGGAACCTTTCTGACCTTCCCTTGGGCGTCTAAGATCTTGACGATATTAGTATCCACCCCAAACCCCGCCCCCGCTTGAGTGACGTCGTTGGCCACGATGAAGTCGAGGTTTTTCTCCTTTAATTTTACCTCGGCATTCTCCATGAGTTCACTGGTCTCGGCGGCAAACCCCACGAGGATATGGTTGCGCCTCTTTTCTCCCAGTTC
>CAYHAB010000275.1:0-7125 GCA_964354505.1 uncultured Thermodesulfobacteriota bacterium | reverse complement strand
AGATTGTATACAATAATTATTGTATACAATCTATCTGTTACTTTAACTTAGAAAACTTTTTTGTCAAGCTTTTTTTGTTGCGCTGGACCGAGAAAATACAGAGAAGTGAAGGAGTTGAGCTAAGGTGCAATGTTATATCTTGCCTAGTATCTCCCGTGCGATATTGAGCGAGAGGATCTCGTGGGTGCCGCCTCCATACAGCAAAAAACCTGCATCCCGCACAAGGCGTTCAACCGTATATTCTCTGGAGTATCCGTAGGCGCCGTGAATCCTCCTGGCCTCGTCAACTGCCATTACCGCTGCCTCAACTGCTTGAACCTTGGCCATCATCGCTTCAACCGCATAGGGCATTCCCTTATCCTTCAGCGTACATGCCCGATATACGAGCCACCGTGAGGCCTCAAGCGCTATCGCCATCCGGGCAATCTTCTCCTGAATCAACTGATACTTTCCGATTGCCCTGCCGAAGGCGTGCCGCTGCTTGGCATATCGTATTGATTCTTCTAGCGCAGCCCTGATGAGGCCGAGGGAAAGGGAAGCCATCATGATCCGAATTTCTCCCAATATCTCGCTGAGATAAGCCGCCCCCCTATTCTCCTCGGCCCCCATGAGATAATCCACCGGGATCCTGCAATCATCCAGCACCACTTCGCTCGCCCACGCCCCCAGCGCCCCCATCTTTCCCAACTTGTGTCCAACAGAAACACCTTCCATATTACGTTCAACTAAAAAGAAGTTGAGCCCCTTTAAGCCGAGACTCCGGTCTGTGCTTGCCGCCACGGTGAAAAAATCGGCAACTGGAGCATTGGTGATCCACATCTTTGTCCCCTTAAGGATATATACATCGCCTTCTCGTCTGGCAGTCGTCTCGGTGGCTGCGAGGTCAGAACCGCAATTAGGCTCTGTAAAGGCGATCGCGCCAATCTTTTCTCCCTTTAATGCCGGCTTGAATAACCGCTCTTTGATCGCCTTGTTTCCAAAGCGGTAGATGAAATCGGTGCCCATCAACGTTTGCATCATGCATACGACCGCAAAGGCGAGCGATCCGCGAGCAAGTTCTTCGCTAAAAATAGAAAAACAAACGGCGTCGGCACCAGCAACCCCATATTCATCAGGATATCGGATCCCCAAATATCCCATGCGCCCAACTTCTCTGAAGAGCTCCATGGGGAATTCATCCTCTCTGTCGATCTCCCGAGCAAGGGGGGCAACCCTTTTGTCTACAAATCTTGATATTTCTTGTTTAAAAAATTGTTGTTCTTCAGTCAGCAACATTTCCAAGGCTTATCTCTTATTGGATTGGTTCGATCTTTAGCAATAACCGGATAATAGGTGAGATCATCTATCATGTCAATGCGCGCGTTGAAACTTAGCAACAATCATCGTTCATATTTTCGAAGTACGATGACCGGATATCGTAGAGGCAAATACAAACATTGAATGATTTAATATTATAAAATGTACTAATCTAAACCATTTTAAGCGCACATGTCTCAATTTTTTAGTTCTCATTGAGATTCCTGTACACCTTAATTGTTTATCTAAAATTAAAAAGGCAGCAATCTAAAAAAAGCTTGACAAAAATTATTTTGCCTTTACAATTGTATACAATTGTATCTTTGATTGTATACAATTGTATCTTTGTACTTTGTAACTTTCTCTATTTAAAGAAGATTTTTTAAAGAGATTGTGAATCAGCATACTCCCCTTTTTCAAGTTATGCTATATACGTACAAATCAGTTTACTGAGGACTGCAATATTTTGAAGCTTTGGGAGGCCCACAATGATCAAAGGAATCAGTCACTTGGGGGTGGCGGTAAAAGATCTTAAGGAATCCAGAAAGTATTACCGCACGATCTTCGGGCTCGAATCTTCCGATCCTATCCTCAGCGGTGACGGGCTGAACCATGTCAGCATGATTGAGACCGGAAATACGGTAGTAGAGCTGCTACAGCCCCTTGGAAACGAAGGTGTAATGGCGAAATTCCTGGCAAAGCGTGGAGAGGGCATTCACCATCTCTGCTATGAAGTCGATGATATCCACGCAGAGGTTACATCACTGAAGGCTAAGGGAATGGAAATTTTAGGCGAGCCGAGACCGGGTGCCGAGGGGATGAGCGTCTTCCTCCACCCACGAGGGACCTATGGCATCCTTGTAGAGCTGGTCCAAAAGTCATAAACCCATTGTACCAATATATTGAGTTGGGAGGCACAGGTAATGGATTTTGAATTGACGGAAGAACAAAAGATGTTCCGGAATATGGCCCGGAAGTTCGCCGAGCAGGAGATTCTCCCGCCGCTTAAGGAAAATGCCCGCCACGACAAATTCGATACGGATATCATAAAAAAGATGGCTGCTCAGGGGATACTGGCCCCTCACATGCCCCAGGAGTATGGAGGGTTGGGGCTCGACTTTCTAACCTCAGCTATTATCTGGGAGCAGCTCTGCGGGGCCAGTTTAGCCGTCACTCAGGCTTCGACAAGCGGTGTAATCCAGCCGGGAACCAATCTGCTTGATGCCGGCACTGAGGAGCAGAAGCAAAAATATTTACCCGGCGTCTGCAAAGGCGAGCTGATCCTGGCTGGGGCTGTAGTAGAACCGAATGCCGGTAGTGACTCCTCCATGATTGAGACTACGGCAGTCCGCAAAGGCGATTGCTGGATCATCAATGGAAGTAAAATCTTTATTACCAACGGCGAAATAGCCGATGTAATCCTCTTCATCGCCCAGACTGATAAGAGCAAGGGACTCGGAGGGCTTGCCAGCTTCATTGTGGAGCGCAATACACCAGGCCTCTCTACGATACCGATAACAGGAAAGATAGGTTGGCGGGGCGGGAGCGAGGGCAATATCCGGTTCACTGATATGGAGCTTTCCATAGAAAACCAGGTTAGTGAGCCCGGACGCGCCTTGAGGGATGCCTTGAGGGGCATTGATTCTGCCCGTCTTTTTCTGGCCGCTGGCTGCGTCGGAGTCGCCCAGAGCTGTCTCGAAGCCTCTATTAAATATGCCAAGGAACGCGTCCAGTTCGGCAAGCCAATCGGCGGACATCAGTTGATTCAAGGACTTATCGCCGATATGGCAACACGGATTGAGGCATCCCGATGGCTCACCTATCGCGCTGCTGATATGAAGAGCAAAGGGATCAAACATATCAAGGAAATGTCATATGCCAAGTATTTCTCCACGGAGACGGCTCTGTGGGTGGCATCACAGGCAATTAAGATCCACGGCGCCTTTGGCACCATCGAGAGCTATCCTGTCGGACACCACTATCAAGATGCAATAGTGGCAACCATTCTGGGCGGCACCGCCCAGATACACCAGTTGACCATCGGGCAGCAGCTCTTGGAGTTGCCTGCCTTCAATTAGAACGTAGTAACTATTTATTAGCGTGCAACAACGATTCGATGCCATAATAGTCGGTGCGGGTCCGGCGGGATGTGCCTGTGGTTACACCCTCGCAAAGGCCGGATTAAATGCCTTAATTCTTGAGCGGGGAAGGTTTGCCGGCGCTAAGAATATGTGGGGGGGTGCCTTCTATGGGCCTACCATCCCTCAGTTGCTCCCCAATTTTTGGGAAGAAGCGCCCATAGAACGGCACGTTGCTCGCCACAGGTTCTCTGCTCTCACTCCCGACGCCTGTCTCACTACCGAATTCACCGCTGAGAAATTCAACCGGCCTCCCTACAATGGCTTCACCCTCCTGCGATCAAAATTCGACCGTTGGTTTGCCACCAAGGTCGAACAGGCAGGGGCGATCGTCGCCTCTGGACTTCAAGCTGACGGTCTCCTTCGTGAAGGCGATCAGATACGAGGCATAAAAGCAGGAGGCGATGAGATACCGGCTGATGTGGTAGTCGCGTGTGATGGTGTCAATTCTCTTTTAGCGCAAGAAGCTGGTCTCAGGGGAAAAATCTCCCCTCGTGACATCAAACAGGGGGTAAAAGAGGTGCTTGCGCTACCCCGCGAAGCCATTGAGCAGCGCTTCAATGTGGCGGGCAATGAGGGCCTTGCATGGGAATTTGTCGGGTCCTGCACCAGGGGCCTGCCGGGCGGCGCCTTTATCTATACGAATAAAGATAGCCTCTCAGTAGGGGTTGTCGTCGAGCTCAGTTCCCTCGCTGAGCATAAAGTGAGCGCCAATGACCTCCTCAACGAGTTTAAAGCGCATCCTGCCGTCGCCGGCATCCTTGCCGACGGCAAACTGGTAGAGTACTCGGCGCACCTTATTCCCGTTTCCGGGATCGATATGATGCCCGCCTTATATACGGACGGATTTCTCGTTGCCGGGGACGCAGCCGCATTTGTCCTCGGCACCGGATTGATATTAGAGGGGGCTAACTTCGCCGTTGCCTCGGGAATTGCAGCAGCCGAGACGATCATACGGGCCAAGGAACAGGGTGATTTTTCTGCGAATGCACTTTCCCGCTACCGAGAATCACTGGAGCATAACTTCGTCCTTAAAGACCTAAAGACATATAAAAAGGCGCATCATTTTCTCGCCAACCCCCGGATCTACAGCACCTATCCTGAACTGGTCTGCGCTATGGCCGAAAGGATCTTTAAAAACGATGGCGCGCCGAGAGAGAAGACCTGGCATGTAGTGCGTACGTCGATGAAAGGTAAAGTTTCGTGGCGTCAGATAATCCGTGACCTTTGGGCAGGGAAAGGCTCAATATGAATCCGGTGAAGATTGAAGATAAATTGGCAGTTAATAAATACGATATTGACAAAGATGTCCATATCAGGGTGAACGAAGATATCTGCAATCAATGTGCCGATCGCCACTGTCTATACGTCTGCCCCGCTGATTGCTATAAGTTACGGGAGGAACGCATCACCTTCTCATACGAGGGTTGCCTGGAGTGCGGCAGTTGCCACATCGTGTGCGACAAGGGAGCTATTGAATGGACACTGCCCCGAGGTGGGTTCGGGATATGTCTTGAATACGGCTAAAGGGGGTTAGGTAGATGAATATCATCGTTTGCGTTAAGCAGATACTGGACCCGGAGATACCGCCGGCAAAATTTAGGCTCGATCCTGAATCCAAGCGCGTTATCCCGCCTGAGGGGATACCGCCGGTAATCAATCCGTATGATGAACAAGCAGTTGAGCTTGCCGTCCGACTCAAGGAAAAGCATGGCGGGAAGATAACAATAGTATCCATGGGAAATGAAGGTACTGCCGCCGTTGTCAAACACGCCCTCTCCATAGGTGCTGACGAAGGCGTGGTCCTCATCGATGAGGCATTTGCGGGATCGGATAGCTTCGGCACTGCACACATCCTGAGCCAGGCGATACGCAAGATCGGAGAGTACGACCTCATATTGTGCGGGCGACAGGCAGCAGACTGGGATGAAGGCATGGCCGGCTCCATCATAGCTGAGACCCTTGGCCTGCCGCTCGTAACCATGGCCAGAGCTGTAGATGTCGTCAATCGGGAATTACAGGTTAAGCGGGTAACCCTGGATGGCTATCAAGTATTTACGGCACCGATGCCGGCAGTACTGACGGTAAGCCATGAAGTCGGTAAACCCAGGTTGCCGTCAGGGTGGGGAATCATAGCCGCCGCGAAGAAGGCGATCCCAATCTGGAACGCCGGTGATATCAGCGCCGACCCGTCGCTGATGGGAGCCGGGGCTGCCCGGAGAAAACTGGTCAAGCTCTTCATCCCGGTACGGGAGAGGAAGTGTGAGATTGTCGGAGGAGAGGATGCTGCAGAGGCGGCAGGGAACCTAGCCACTCGCCTAAGAGGGGCGGGGGTACTATAGCATACGATTACAAAGGAGTGTGGACGATGGCAGGTGCAAGCGGGGTATTAGTCTGTGGCGAGGTGGTTGAGGGGAAGATAACCACCGGTACGACGGAATTATTGAATATAGCGAGGAGGCTCAGTGATGACCTCAACCAGTCCTTGAGCATTGTGCTCATAGGGGGGGGTATCAATGAGATAGCTCAGGAAGCCGTCACCCTCGGTGCCGACAAGGTCTATACGGTTGACGGTACCCCTCTTGCCGAATCGCATCCCGCGTTTTCTGTTGACATCCTCACTCAGGTCTATGAAAAGGTAAGTCCTTCGGTCATCCTGTTCGCTCAAACGGATATGGGTCGTGACGTCGCCCCCCGCTTGGCTGCCAGACTTGAAACGACGATCTGCATGGACTGCGTTGCGTTGGCACTGGAGCCGGAGACCAAAACCCTGCTTCAAACCAAACCCGTCTATGGCGGCAACGCCATGGCGGTCTGGGCCTCAGCAGGCCATCAACCCCAGATCGTCGTCATGAGGCCTCGGGTGTCGCCGCCTGCTGAACCTGATCCGTCGCGCAAGGGCGAGATTGTGCCGCTCAACGTCACGGTGGATGCCGAGACGATCAAGGGTAAGCTTGTGGAGACAGCAAGGGAAGAAGTTAAAGGTATAAAGATCGAGGATGCCGATGTCCTTGTTGCCGGCGGCGGCGGGATCGGCGGCAGTGAGGGCTTCACGCTTTTAGAAGAATTGGCACGTATCCTCGGAGGCACTATAGCGACAAGCAGGGTCCCTACTGACGAGGGATGGATGCCTTCGAGCCTGGAAGTGGGACAGACCGCCCATATGGTAAGCCCCAAAATTTATATCGCTGTCGGGATCTCCGGGGCCCTTCAACACCTTGCAGGGTGTACCGGTTCCAAATGTATTGTCGCCATCAACAAAGATCCCGATGCCCATATTTTCAAAGAGGCCGACTTTGGGGTGGTCGGCGATTATAAGCAGATTCTGCCGCCCCTCATTGCGAAATGTAAGGCATTACTCGCATAAGAGACGGTAAAGTATTGAGATCACCATAGAGGAGAACTATATGGACAGCGGCATCTTCAGGGTCAGCGCGTTGAAACACGCGGAAACATCATAAGTACAAAGGTGCCTGCTCAGTCAAGCGCTCCTGCGGATCCCGCGGCGCTGGCCATTACGATGCCGTCGGGGTAAGGATCAAGGATTTGCCCATTACGCCCGAGAAGGTGCTCAAAGCACTGAAACAGAAATAGAACAGTAACCCGGAGGAATTTATGAGGCTACCGCCTTTTCAGTACCTTGAACCCACAAATGTTGAGGAAGCACTGTCCATGCTCAGTACCCACAAAG
>CAYHAB010000274.1:0-2688 GCA_964354505.1 uncultured Thermodesulfobacteriota bacterium | reverse complement strand
CCCCGATGACGACCACATCGTACTTCATAAGAACACACCCGCAGCAGCGAGGAAAAAGATCAGCAGAGCACCCACACACACCACCCCGGCAAGTAGGAAGAAGAGTCGATAGCCCTTGTTTAATTCGGCCTTACCATAGTTTTTCATAACACCTGAGAAGAAGACGAGAGCTTTCTTCAGCAGTTCCATCGCCCGTCCTGCATACAGTGAATATCCTTTCAAATATCGTTGACTTCAGTAACCCTTTGCCATAATATAAGCGGGTCGTAACGTTTTCAAGATGATTTTTTGCGTTGCATATGCGAAATCTATTTAAAAAGGTATCCCCATGACAGAAAAACAATATCTAATCGATGAATTCACAATCCGAGATTCGTGGAGGCTTTTTAGGATCCTTGCCGAATTTGTTGAGGGATTTGAAACCCTGGCTGATGTTCAACCTGCTGTGAGCATCTTCGGCTCAACGCGCGTGAGCCCCGGTAATCCCATGTATGAAAAGGCGCTGCATTTGGCCAGGCTTTTGGCGGAAAATGGTTTTAACGTCATCACCGGCGGCGGCCCTGGGATCATGGAGGCCACCAATAAAGGGGCCCTGGAGGGAGGTGGAAAGTCTATAGGACTGAACATAGATCTTCCCGCCGAACAGTCGCCCAATGCCTACTCGAACATCCATTTGAGCTTCTGCTACTTCTTCGTGCGCAAGGTGATGTTCGTCAAGTACGCTATGGCCTATATTATCTTCCCCGGTGGGTTCGGGACCCTCGACGAACTCTTTGAAGCGATCACTCTCATCCAGACCAAAAAGATCAAACCGTTCCCCGTCATCCTGGTGGAGAAAGGATATTGGCACGGTTTGTTGGATTGGCTAAAGAGCTCCCTCTTGAAGGTGAAACACATCTCGCCGGAAGATCTGGAGATCATTCAGGTTATCGACGAGCCGACTGAAATCATCAGATACATCAAGCGGATGGTTATCATGTGATTCCTCCCGCGGGAATGATCTCGAGGAATTGCCGCAAGACCTTGGCCGTTGCCCCCCAGATAACGTACCCGCCACTTTGGTAAATAGACACCTTTTCGGTTTTATCTTGGTACGTCCTGTAATCCTCGCTCAAGATTCCCTCCTGGAGAAAACCAGCGAGCGGAAGGATAATGATTTCTTCGATCTCCTCATGAGATGGAACGAAGGAATAGGGGTACGGAATCAAGCCCACAAAGGGTGATACGATAAAGTCGGACATGGTCATTACCTCATCCAGCGCCCCCAAGAGCGCCACGTCCTGCGGCCTCACGCCGATCTCCTCGTGGGCCTCTCTGAGGGCGGTAGCCGCAATATCTTCGTCAGAGGTGTCGTAAATCCCCCCGGGGAAAGAGATCTCCCCCTTATGATGCTTTAACGTATCTGTCCGCTTGGTAAAGAGGACGTAATATGAGCCCTCCTTGCAGAACAAGGGGAGCAAAACCCCGGCCCTGGTGAGACCGGGTCCTGCCGGTACCTTCTTGATCTCACGATGCGCGAGGACCTCTTTGACTCTCGTTATCAGCTTATCCGCGCATGAGTCAGACCACAACATAGAATAACAGCGTCCTTTTTTTCTACGTTTTTATAACTACAACATATAACCTCGCCTGAAAAAAGTAAAGCCTCCGTTGACATCCCCCGAACGGATGATACACAATGAAACAATAAGGTAATTTCCCATGACGGTTTCATCACCCGCGAACGATGAAGGTTGATATAATTATAGCTTACCCCCTCATCTTACATCCTCTCCCCCGGGGGAGAGGAGATGGTGTTAGTTATTTTCTACGTGATTGAGAACCATTGAAACAAAGAGGAACAATTGTTATATTAGAGTCAAATATGGACCAGGAGGCATGAGAAGCTGCCATGAAGGATACAAGCGAAAAGATTCCTGACCAAAAAGAGTTGGAGCAGGAATTGAACACCTATTTGGAGAGAAAGTACGGTGAAAAGGTAAAACTGGTGGTCTCCACCATTGTACCCAAGGCCTCTCCTGAGCAAGACGGTGAAAAAGGAAAGGCATCGGAGAAGGCATCATCTCACACTAACTTCGACATGAAGCCCGAAGAGCTCATCTCCTATCTCAATTCTTTCATCGTCAAACAGGATGAGGCGAAAGAGATCTTGGCAACTAAGATCTGCACGCACTATAACAAGATAAAATTCATGACCAAAAAAAGCGGGAGCGCTCATCAGGGGGTCGGAAATATAAAGAACAACATCATTATGGCCGGTCCGACGGGAGTGGGGAAGACATACATGATAAAGCTCATTGCCCAGAAGATCGGTGTCCCCTTCGTAAAAGGAGACGCCACTAAGTTCAGTGAGACCGGCTATGTGGGAGGTGATGTAGAGGATCTGCTAAGGGATCTGGTCTATGAAGTCAACGGCGACATAGAGCGCGCCCAATATGGGATTGTTTACATCGATGAGATAGACAAGATCGCCGGCAGCGGTAACATCATAGGTCCTGACGTATCGAGGACAGGGGTTCAGCGGGCTCTGTTAAAGCCAATGGAAGAGACAGAGGTGGATCTCCGTGTGCCCCATGATCCCATCTCCCAAATGGAGGCCATCGAGAAATATCGCCGGACAGGAAAGAGGGAAAAGAAAACTATAAACACCAGAAATATCCTCTTTATCGTGAGCGGGGCCTTTAATGG
>CAYHAB010000273.1:0-3720 GCA_964354505.1 uncultured Thermodesulfobacteriota bacterium | reverse complement strand
CATGCAAGGAACCCGAACCAATGAACCCTGCTAAATTGAAATCGATTCGAGCAATAAAGCCCCGGGATTATCCGATCAAAACACGTCCGAGCTAACAATACCGACTAAATAATGCGCAATAGAGTAAAACAAGCTGAGCTACAGCAACTCATGATGTAGGATTAAACGTACAAAGTTTAAAAATAAAATCAGAACAGAAAAGGAGGGTAAAATAAATTTTTACGGAAAGTAAAGCAAGAAAGAAGGTTAAAAAAGAATAAAACAAAAAGAAAGAAGGAGGCTAGGAAGATGAGACGGTGGAAGTTGGCATCTCTAATCGTGTTTGTAGCGCTCATTTCGTTTGTGCTATGCATGTCTTCTGTATTTGGGCAGACAAAAGCTACAACACCTGCGACACCCGCAACGCCGGCAAAACCTGCAACACCGGTAAAAACTATTGAACTCAATTATTCAATCTTTTTCGGTCCTACTCATAGGCATAGTGTGTTGGCCACTGAATGGGGCAAGGAGGTCGAGAAGAGGACCAACGGACGGGTCAAGGTCACCATGTTTTATGGCGGCACACTGACCCCTGCAGACAAGTGTTATGACGGTGTAGTTAATGGGATCTCTGATATCGGCATGTCAGTCCTCGCGTATACAAGAGGGAAATTTCCCCTGACAGAGGTAGCCGACCTGCCCATGGGTATAAAAAGTGGTTTGGTTGCAACCAAGTTGATCAATGAGTATTTTGCGAAATTTAGCCCCAAGGAATTCGATGAAGTGAAGGTCATGTATCTCCACGGCCATGGACCCGGGCTCCTCCATTCAAAAAAGCCCATTCGTAAACTTGCGGATGTCGCAGGGAAGAAGATTCGTTGCACAGGCATGGCTACAAAAATAGTAACGGCCCTGGGAGGGACTCCGGTAGCTATGCCCATGGGTGAGACCTATGACGCCTTAAGCAGAGGGGTGGTAGATGCTACGATGGCGCCGTATGAAGCGCTGGATGGTTGGAAATGGGGAGAAGTGATTAAAGCTACCACGGAAGATTATGGTGCCTCTTACAGCACAGGGTTCTTTGTGGTCATGAATAAGAACAAGTGGAATGCCCTGCCAAAAGACGTTCAGAAGGCTATCGAAGCGTTAAATCTGGAATGGATTGAGAAGACGGGGAAAACTTGGGATGAGATTGACAAAGCGGGAAAAGAAAAGACACTGAAATTGGAAAACAAGGTTATCACGCTTTCACCGGAAGAAGATGCGAAATGGGCAAGGGCGGTCAAACCTATCCTTGACGAATATGCTAATAATATGAAAGCCAAGGGACTGCCCGGAGATGAAGTATTAAAATACTATATGGAACAAATGAAAAAACTCCAGTAAGTTAGGCGGGGGGAAGGGGTGTTCTTCATTCCTTCCCCCGTCCGTTCCATTCGTGGATGGAGCTAAACTAGGAGTGAAAGGGGAATCTTAACATGAGAGAAGGATTTTTAAATACGATAAAAGGAGTTAGCAGCGCTTTTAATGTTATTGCAGGGGTTGCTCTTACGTTCCTTATGTTGCTCACCATCTCCGACGTTATTTTGAGATTCTTGAAAATGCCTATTGTCGGCACCTATGAGTTAGTGATGTTTTCAGGAGCCGTCGTGATCGGTTTTGCCCTTCCTTTTACCTCCTGGGTGAGGCAGCATATCTTCGTTGATTTTTTTATCATGCGTTTTTCGCAAAAAACAAAAGATGTTTACAATATCGCTACGCGATGTATTGGAATCGGGATCTTTTTAATCATTGGATGGAATCTGTTCAAGTATGCAGCTTCTCTCCATAAATCCGGAGAAGTCTCCCTCACCTTGCAGATGCCCTTTTATCCGATTGCCTATGCAGTGGGTATTTGTTGTTTCGTCCAGTGTTTTGTATTGGTCAGCGATATAGTAAAGATTTTTGGAGGTGAATATGAATGAGGTAATAGCAGGTCTTACAGGTTTAGCAGTAGTATTAGTTTTATTCCTTACGGGCATTGAGCTCGGTTTTGCAATGGTGCTGATCGGGTTCCTGGGGTTTGCCTACCTTGTATCCCTGCCGTCGGCATTGAATCTCGTGGCAAAGGATATCTTTGATGTCTTTGCCAACTACGGGTTTACCGTTATTCCGCTGTTTGTCCTCATGGGCCAGGTTGCATTCAATGCGGGGATTGCAAAAAGGCTGTACAACACCGCCTATAAATTTATCGGCCATGTCCCCGGAGGATTGGCAATGGCCACGGTGGCCGGGGCAACGGCCTTCAAAGCCATCTGCGGCTCCTCACCTGCCACTGCTGCAACCTTTGCTAGTGTGGCTATCCCCGAGATGGATCGATATAAGTATAGCAAGAAGTTGTCGACAGGGATTGTGGCTACAGTAGGAACTCTCGGGATCCTTCTCCCGCCGAGTGTCACTCTGATCGTATTCGGTATCATCACAGAACTGTCCATCGGTAAATTGTTCTTGGCCGGGATCATCCCAGGGCTGATCATCGCCTTCTTTTTTATCTGCATCATCTACTTTTGGTGCAAGATTGACCCCAAGCTTGGGCCTAAGGGCAAAAAATCAACCTGGAAGGAAAGGATAGCCTCCCTTCCGGAATTTGCAGTGGTCGTTGTTATCTTCTTGCTGATGATAGTGGGGCTGATGAAGGGTATTTTTACTCCTACAGAGGCAGGGAGCGTTGGGACCGGGTTAGTCCTCCTTGTGTCTTTTGTAAGAGGCGACCTTGGTATCAAGGGGTTCCTCAAATCGGTTGTGGAATCTTTGCGCACCGCCTGTATGGTCCTGATGCTCATCGCAGGGTCTACCGTCCTGGGCCATTTTCTCGCCGTGACGAAACTCCCCATGATTGCGGCCGATTGGGTTGTGACGCTTCCTCTCAACAAATACATCATTATGATCATTATCAGTTTGATCTATCAAACAGGGGGATCCTTTATTGACGATCTGGCCTTCATGGTTCTTGCCACACCGATTTTCTATCCTGTGATCATTAAATTGGGTTTTGATCCTATATGGTTTGGCATGATCATTGCCATTACGGTTATGATCGGGGTTGTTATCCCACCAGTGGCGATCAATGTCTTTGTCGTAAAAAATATCACCAAGGTACCATTTAGCGTGATATACAGTGGTGTCTATCCGTTTTTGATCAGCCTTGGGGTTGCTGCAGCGTTGTTGTTCTTTTTCCCTCAGCTTGCCCTCTGGCTTCCCTCTGTGTTAATGAGGTAGAAATAAAAGGGGAAGGGATGAAGAACATCCCTTCCCCTTTTATCACAAGATCTTACCCGGTGAAATAGAAATTTTTCACGATCTATGATTTATGTAGTATAGGTGCTTTTTTTACTCGAGAGCCTATCCTGAAAACCGCGAAAAATAATCTTCCCCTTCGCTTTTCGGTAGAATTAAAACCAGCAAACAGGATAGCCTCCACAACCATAATATACGGATCGCCTGCACGGCAGTGTTTGACTCTTGAAATCGAGATCACTATCATGCTCACGTAGCATCCGTGTGGCCCTTCCATGGTGTACTGAAAATGAGGGTCTGGCCAAGCATTTTTCATTTCCATCTTTATTTCTGAAGAAGGGGATTTGCGTAGGAGAAGAATCAACACGAGCGGGCACAAAACTCCATTGTATTCCCTGACAGCAGAAGGTACAATGTCAAGAGATGATTAGAACGTAATGTATCAATAGCCTCGTGACTACAATT
>CAYHAB010000272.1:0-11576 GCA_964354505.1 uncultured Thermodesulfobacteriota bacterium | reverse complement strand
GGCCACCCCATACTCCTTGGGCCGCCAGGGTAGAAGATAGAAGGTCGCCGGGTCGGGCATGGCGATCATGTCGCTTTCCTCGATACGGACATATCCCTCAATGGATGAACCGTCAAATCCCATCCCACCCTCGAGGGCTTCAGGGAGCTCGTCGGCCGTAATGGCAAAGCTGTTCAAAGCGCCCAGGATATCGGTGAACCACAGTTTGATGAACTTTTCCTTTTGCTCCTTTACTACATTGAGCACGTACTCTTTTGCGTCTTTGGCGCTCGGCATGTTTTAGGCCTCCTTTTCCGTCATTTTCATCTATCTCACCACCTGTTTGTTACAGGAGTATTACAAATGGAAAAAATCTTGATGGAAGGTATTAAGGTATTAAAGATCAGACGATTCCTTAAATCGGTACCCCACCCCCCTCACCGTTTCGATGAAGGAGTGCTTCCCCCACTCGATTTTCGACCTGAGTCTGCGGATGTGGACATCCACTGTTCTGTCGCCGCCGTAGTAGTCGTACCCCCATATCTTGTTCAGCAGGGCCTCACGGGTGAATACCCGGCCGCTGTTGGCAGCGAGGAATGTCAAGAGCTCGTATTCCGTGAAGGTGAGGGAGAGGGTTTTGCGTTCGAGGGTGATCTCACGTCGAGCGAGATCGATCACCAGGTCGTTACTTCGGATCAGGTCTTTGCTATCAACCGCATACGTCTCCTTTAGGGCCTTTTCGACCCTGAGGACTATTTCTTCCGCTGCGCACGGTTCGATGGCGAAATCATCAACCGCGAAAGAAAGATCCCTGCTCTTTTGCAGGGCGTCCTTGGGTATGAGGGCCAGGACGGGGATCGGTCTTTCTTGTCTCAGTTTCTTCACCATATCGATAATGGGAGAGGCGGTGGTGGGGTTTTCGAGGGCTAGAATGACGAGGTCGGGAGCCCTGTCGGCAATTTCTTCGTCGACGGTTTCATGAGGCGCTATGTGGTCGCAGACGATGTTCCGTGCAGCAAGCTCGCGCGCTATCGTGCGCCCCTTTTCGGCCTCTTGACTGATGAGGAGGATCTTAAACAATGGTTCACCCTTGTAGTGTCCCGCGCGCGGCGCGGGAGGAATCCTACGTCATCATTACGATCCTATTTCGTGAGCGAGGATAATGGCCTCGGCCACCTCCCGCATGGAGCGGCGGGTGTCCATGCTCTTTTTCCTGATGCGCCTGAAGGCTTCTTCTTCGTCAAGTTTGAAGTCCTTCATCAGGATACCCTTGGCACGTTCCACCAGCTTCCTTGTTTCCAGCTCCTCTTGGATCACCTTGGTTTTTACCATCAGCTCGGTATTCTCAATGCAGATGGCCGCCTGATTGGCCACTGTGGTAAGGACTGCCTCCTCGGTTTCGGTATAGCGATGCGGGTAGGAGGTATAGCAGTTTATCACCCCAATTACCTTGCCCCGCACGAGCATGGGGACGCTCAAGAGAGAACAGAGGCCTTCCTTGCGGGCCAACTCTTTTTCCTTAAATCGGGGTTCCGCCAGGACGTCGTAGACTCTGATGGGTTGCTTCTCCTGGGCCACGCCGCCTACCACTCCCTCCCCTAAGCGAAGGACCCGCTCTTTGAGGTATTCCTTGCTTATGCTCTGAGTGGCCTCTAAAGAGAGGGTTTTTGTGCCTTCATCCAACAGCCAGAGGGAACAGATCTTGGAGTCCATTACATTGGCCGTAACTGTCACGATGAGCCGCAGGATGTCCTCAAGGTAGTGGTCGGAGGAGATGGCCTTGCTGATCTCTGAGAGGGCCTTGATCTGGTCGGCATAGGAGGGCTCTTCCCTCTGCTGTTCCTCCGGCGCTTTCTTCCTGTTTCTGGCGGATACCATTGCTACAAGAGGCCCTTTTTGTACAGATATTCGGCGTTCAGGATGGCCGCTCCGGCCGCCCCCCGGATGGTGTTATGGCTGAGGACAAAGAATTTATAACTGAGGATGGCACATTTTCTCAGCCTCCCCACCACACAGGCCATTCCGTTTCCTTCATCCCGGTCGCGGCGCGGTTGGGGACGGTCGTCTTCCCTCCTGTATATAATAGGAGGCAAGGGGGCCGAAGGAAGTTCATGGCCGCTCAAGGGGTCAAACGCTTCCCAGCTCTCGATGAGTTCCTCTGACGACGCCTTTTGTTTCAGCCCCACGCTCACGCTCTCCAAGTGGCCGTCTTTTACGTTGACCCTGGTACAGGAGGCGCTGATCTGAAGGTCGGCAAAGACAAACTGTCCCCCGTTCAGACTGCCGAGGATCTTGAGAGGTTCGGACTCCATCTTGGGCTCCTCGCCGCTGATGAAGGGGATCACGTTGTCGATGATATCCAGAGAGGGCACGCCGGGATAACCTGCACCGCTCAAGGCCTGGAGGGTGGTCACGAGGATCTTATCAATACCAAATCGCTTATATAGCGGGGCGAGTGCCATAACCAGGCCGATAGTAGAGCAGTTGGGATTGGTGATGATATAGCCGTCTGAGCCCCAGCGGCTTTTCTGTGTGGGGATTATATCAAGATGGTCGGCGTTCACCTCGGGGATCAGCAGGGGGACATCCGGGTCCATCCGGTGGTTGCGCGAGTTGCTGCTCACCACATATCCTGCCCGAGCGAATTCTTCCTCCACCGGGCCGGCTACATTGGAATCGAGGGCCGAGAAGACGAGCCGACAATCCAATTCCGGGGTGCACTCTTTCACCGTGAACCCAGCCACGCGGGAGGGGATATCACCCTCCACCTTCCACCTTCCCTGCATTACCTCGGAGTACGTACGATTGGCACTGCGCTCCGAGGCCGCAACCTCGGTGACCTCAAACCAGGGGTGCCCTTCCAAAAGCTGGATAAATCGCTGTCCCACCATCCCGGTGGCACCCAGAACTCCGACCTTGATCCTTTCCATAGTTACTAAACCCTTTCTTTAAAGATAATCATGGACAATAACAGAAGCGTCACAAAAGATCAACGGCCACGGCTGAGCTCCAGCAGGGGATCCGTATCCTTGCACTCTCCCTCGGCGATGAGATGGAGCTTGTTGACGAGTTCCCGAAACGTGCTGAAATCCTTAAATCTGAGCTCAAGCCTGAACTGTTCACCCTCGAAAAAGGGGGGAGGGTGAAAGGAAATCTGCGGCGGTAAGGAGAGGGATCGTTTGTAATCGGCGAATTTTCTTTCCATCTCTGCAAGATAGGGGAATCTCATTTTCTTGAGGGCCATCCTCAGCCTCTCGAGCCGCTGGGGGCGCGGGGCCTCCTGATCACCGATGTTCTCCTTGATCTTATCACCGGCGAGTAAGGATGAGACGGATACCTCATCCCTTAAGGAGATCTCCCGGAGAAAGGAGATGATCTCTCTGATGCGATTTTCCCCTGGCCGCAATGCCTCAAAAAGAGGGAGGATGGCCTCTTGACCCTCCTTGTCGAGGTGAAGGAAGTGGATCGCGGTGGAGAGGGAGAGGCCCTCCCTTACCAGGTACTCGCGCAGTTTTCTTTCCAATCCCAAAAGATCTGTCACCTGCTGCAAAATTTTCATATTCGGTTGAAGACCGAACAGGGGAAGATAACGGTCTATCACCTCCCTTTCAGGTACCCCAAAGGCGAGCACCTTCTCTAGAGCCTGGGCCTTCTCCACGAGGCTGAGGGGGCGGGTGATGTTGTGCCCTATTGTCAGCAGCAGGGCCTCAAGGTCATCAAGCTCGCCCTTTTTATAGACAAAGGCCTCCGCTTCGGCGATAGAAAGGCGGCGCAGGGCCTCGGCCCTCTTGAAGCCGCAGATGATCTGGTATCTCTCGTCACCTCGCTCCCGCAGGGTGAGGGGTTCCAAGAGGCCGACCAGTTGGATAGAGGCCGACAGGGGCCCCAGATCCGGCATAAAAGTGATAAGGAAGGTCGTATCTTTCCCATCGATTTTGGCTGCGGGGATCTTTTCTAATCGACGCATCTTTCTCTCCCATTTTGAAGATTTCATACGTAAAAATTATACCTTTCCCTTCTCATAACTGCCAGGGGATTTCTCCCCTTATTCTTGTGTTTAAATTCAAAAAGATTATATTTAATGCAAAGGCTACCGAAAGAGGGTGTTGTTTTTTTGTCTTGAAGAAAAGAAGAGACGATAAAGAATATCACCATAGAGGCGAGATATGACTGGGGATTTAGAGAAAAGGATTAAAACCCTGGGTCAATGGCTGTATGAGTCGAATGATCTGGTCGTTTTTACCGGAGCGGGGGTGAGTACGGAGTCGGGATTGCCGGATTTCAGGGGGCCGGACGGGCTGTGGACCAGGCAAGAAAAGGGCCTCCCTCCGCCCCCTATGTCACGCCCCTGGTCCGAGATGGACCCCAATCAGGGACACTATGCCATCAGGGCGCTCCAGGATTTGGGAAAGCTAAAATTTCTGATCTCACAGAACGTGGACAACCTCCACCTCAAATCCGGCATCCGTCCGGAGCTTTTGGCGGAACTGCACGGCAACATCACCAAACTCCGCTGCCAGCGCTGTGGGAATCAGATGGAGAAGGACACCGGCGTATCCCCGTGTAGCTGCGGGGGGAGGGTGGTCCCCAGCGTGGTGGACTTCGGACAACCCCACCCGGAGAAGGACCTGCGGGAATCTTTTTACCATTCGGAACGGTGCGACCTCTTTGTGGCAGTTGGTTCCAGCCTGGTAGTTACCCCCGCGGCCCACATGCCGGCCGTGGCCCTGAGGGCAGGGGCCAAGCTCGTGATCATCAACCATGGCGAAACCCCTTTTGACAAGCACGCACACCTGCGTTTTTACGAGAGTGCCGGAGAGGTGTTACCCAAGGCGGTGGCCCTGATGAAGCGGAAGATGAAGGGTGTGAACCAATGAATCCCTTTCTTGAGCTCACCGGGACCATTGATTACGATCATCTGCAGATTCGTGATCTGTACTCTCAACCCATTCAAGGTTTTTCTTGACATCCTCAAGGGCTTTTGCAATAGAGATTGCGGAGGATAAAAGAGTGATTAGTCAATTAATCGGTTCAACTGGCTTGCTGGTGGTGGGGGACGGAGGAGTTCGCCCACTGACCGGCTCCTAAATATGGATTGAGGCCGTGGGCATGAAAGATGTCCACGGCCTCTTTTTTTTGGAGGGGTCTGTATGGTTTTCTCCCTGCCTGTAAGAAAAATAATGGAAGTGATTACTCCAATCCGATACCGTCTTCGATAGTGATCACACAACAAAGGCTTGCAGCTCGTCGCGGATATCGCTGAGCCTCTCCATGTCATCCGCGGAGATCTTATTCTCGTTCGCGGCAAATTGTTCTTTTAATCGGGAGAGTTCTGCTTCAAGGTCTCCGATCAGCGCAAGCATATTCTCTTTTCGAGCGGCGGGAACAGCCAAAGGGACTATCTCGGGAGCAACTTCTCGCGGCTCCAGGCTTAAGACCTCGCGCCATCGGGGGATGTAGACATCAAGGCCGAATCGTTCCCTGATGGCGACTGCCAGCCCTTCGCTTGATGTCGGTTCACCGTGCATGATGAAGATTCGGGGCCTCGACTTTTCTGTAAAATGGCTCACCCAGCTCAGGAGATCCGTTTGATCGGCGTGGGCGGAGAACCCACCGATGGTGAATACCTTTGCCCTGACGGCGACCTTCTCCCCGAAAATCGTGACTGTTTTAGCGCCGTCTACAATCTGCCGTCCGGTCGTCCCCTGGGCCTGGAATCCCACGAAGATAATGCTTGCTCCGGGACGCCACAGGTTGTGTTTCAAGTGATGTTTGATCCGCCCTGCCGTACACATGCCGTTGGCAGAGATAATAATTGCTGATCCCTGTTTCTTGTTGATCTTCTTTGACTCCTCCACTTCAGGGGTGAGCTTGAGGTTGGGCATGGCGAATGGATCGAAGCCCTGCTCCACAATTGCTCGGGCAGCATCGTCGTAATACTTTTTATTCTTCCGAAAGATCTCCGTCGCCTTGATAGCGAGGGGGCTGTCCAGGTAGATGGGGATATCGGGGAGCTGTCCTGCCCTGGAAAATTCTCCGAGAAGATAGAGCACTTCCTGGGTCCTCTCGAGGGCGAACGCCGGTATGATTACCTTCTCGTTATGCGAAACGGCGTACTTGATCGCCTCTAAAAGCTCCGCCTTGCTCTCCGCGAACGGTCGGTGCAGGCGATTGCCGTATGTTGACTCAATAAACAGATAATCTGTCTCTGCGATTTCGTAGAGACCTTTCACGATGAGCTGGTCGTGCCTGCCTATGTCGCCGGAAAAGACGATTTTCGTTTCTTTCCCCTTATCGGTAGCCCACAGTTCAACCGTTGAAGATCCGAGTATATGACCTGCGTTGCGAAACCTGGCCTTGATGCCCGGTTCAACATCGATAATCCGATCAAACTCCATAGGGACTAAATACTGCAGGCTCGCCTCGGCGTCTTCCGTCGTATACAGCGGCTCCGTATCATTTATCCCTCGCCGCCGGTTTCTCCTTGTCCGCCACTCGGCCTCCATCTCCTGCACGTGGGCGGAATCGAGAAGCATTACCTCACACAATTCGGCTGTGGGCGGCGAGGTGATGATCCTTCCGCGAAAACCGTCTTTTACCAGTTTGGGAATCCGTCCGCTGTGATCGATATGGGCGTGCGTTAGGATGAGATTTTTAATCTCTTTCGGGTCGAATCCCCAATCTTCCCGATTGCGAAGTTCCATCTCCTTGCCGCCCTGAAAAAGCCCACAATCCACAAGGACCTTTGTTCCCAGGGAAGTCTCAACAAGATAATTGGAACCGGTTACCGACCCTGCAGCCCCCAAACAGGTTACCTTTAACATGTTTTTCCCCTTCTCTGAGTCTTGGTTATTGTTCCCTTACTGCTCGTTTTTAGAGGAATTTTATTAATCTACTATTTCTATACACCTGTCAATACAAAAACTTACCTTAACTTAGATTTTTGGATTTAGAAAATGACTTATTTTTTGGGGTTGAGAAGAAGAGAGGGAAGACAAAGATTTTTTAGACCTCCATACGAGCAACGAAGCACCGGGATCTTCGATCTTGGAATTTCAAGATGTTAGCAACCTCCTTTTTCGTGGAGATAGTGTGTCTTTAAATTTTAAGTTAGGTTTGTTATTGCAGTTGACCATGGTTGGCACCCTGCATTCACGCGCTCAAAACCGCATATAACAACACAGCATTGCTATTTTAATCGCGGGATAAATATACCCCTTTATCATCCTATGACCACCGTCATATTTCATCCCCGTATAGGGTCCTTATAATATATGTGTCAGTACATAGCACCAAATACCGGTAATAAGCGCTATGGCAATCCCTAAGGGAATGGTTTTTCGCAGTATTTCTCCTTCTTTCCCGACAGCATCGACAAGAGAGGTTGCCATGGCCACCTTGAAAGGACTTGATATGGAGCCGATACCGGAGCCGACCATCATGGCAGATGAGAGGATTTCAGGAGAAACATTGATAAATTGGGCGATCTCAACCTGAAGTTTCCCAAAAATCATGATCGATAATGATCCATAACCGGTCAGGAACGTTCCTACCCAACCGAGTAACGGTGCAAAGAAGGGATAAAACTTCCCCGACATCGTTGATAACCCTTTTGCAAGAACGTACGGGATGTTGTTCGCTGTAACGATTGAACCTGTATGGGCCTCATATCCGGTGAGGGCAATGATCTGACCCATAGCGCCAAAGATCATCATGGCCATTATTGCCCTCACTGCACGCGGCATTGTAGACTTGATGATAAGGTAAAGCTGGTGACGTTCGATCTTGAGCCCCCAGATCGTTACCATAATAGCGATGATCAGGTACGTATAAGCATCCATGAACGGCTTAATTTTTGCGGTATGTACGGGAACTACCGATATGGCGAAGACCAGTCTTTCGTTTACGAGATTGCGGAGCGGCTGGTAGATATTGACAATACTTAACCCCACAATGAGGATGAGGAACGGGGCAACATCAACAAATCTGATGGCGCTGAAATCAGGCGTTGATCTCGACAGGAGGACAATTCCTCCGAGCAGCGCTATGCCCGCGAGCATACAGGCCGTTGAAGATGAGACATAGACGACGAAGAAGAGAATCAAAATTCCACAGACAAAGGCGGTAGAAGCGTTAAAGAAAAGACGTCCTTTTGCAAGAGCACTTTTTTCCAGCACGAGTGGAATGGCTATACCGAAGACAAGCATAGGGACAATGGAGATAATCGCCGTAATTACGGCAAGCCTCTGTGCATCGAGACCGGTCAGGATAGAGAGAATAACAACAAAGACCCCGGCTAGGGTGAAAGACATGATTCCTGCATAGCCCCAGCTTGCAAGGATCGCAGCGCTCTTAGCGGGAAGCCCAATGGCTTTGAGTGCTGGAGCGATAATCGGTTCCGTAACAATGCCGGCGCCGGCAACAAAGTTCTCGATGCCGAAGCAAATACCATTCACCTGGTGCATAGGATCACGAAATCCTTTTGAGAGACCATTGACAATGCGGGATAACGCCCCTGTTTCAATGAGAAGGACCGAAAGTATGATGCCAAAAAAGACGGTCAGTAAAAGAGGAAAGGTAGTGATGAGCCCATCGATAGCTCCCAGCAGAATCGTCACAATCGATGTCTGGAAAACCGTCCAAGCAATCACGGCGGTAAAAATGATTCCCCACACAGAGAGGCCAAAGGCCGACATATTCCAGAAGATCACAAGAATCGCAATCAGGATTACCGGTGAAGCGGCAGCAAATAATCGCAGAAGGTCCAATTTTTTACACTCTTCCGGCAACGATTGAGTATTTCAGGGACATAATACATTATCACAGGATGATTAGATCAGATCAAGGAGAAATTCTTTATCAAAAATTGTTATGAGCAAGAGGATGCGCCGCGGGTCGCCTGGATGCAAAAGAGATCCGTTAGGCCCCTGCGCCGCATCAATAATTAAGTATGTTGTCCCTGGGATTCCCCTGCATTCACGCAATGGCCCGGAGGATTTCCTCTATATCGGGCAGCTCTTTTATAGGGTAGATCTTGACGAATATTACGCGGTGATTTTCATTGAGAATAATGTTCGCCCGCTCTGAAAAGCCATTCTTTTCCCTGAATATGCCGTATGCCTTTGCGATCTTGCCGTGGGGCCAGAAATCGGAAAGCAGCCTGGTGTCTCGGATGCCAAGCTCTTTGGCCCACGCGTTTTTAGAAGGCACTGTATCGACGCTTAAGCCCAGGGCAACGGTATTACGGCTTGCGAATTTCTCTTTTTGTGCTTCCAGCGCCTTCATTTGCTCCGCGCAGACGTTCGTCCAGGCGAGGGGATGAAAGGAAAGGAGTACCTTCTTTCCCTTTAAGTCAGACAACCGAACCTCCTTATCATGGTGGTCCCTGAGAGTGAATTCCTTTGCCTTATCACCCTTTTTTATCAGCGCTGCCATGGTGACCCCCTTGTGTGTTACATGTTAACAAAATAGACCCCAGATCGATTTCCTATATCAAGATCAAAGACCTGATCCCCGACCCGATGTTCATTCTCTTATTCGGACGAGACGCAAGCGGTCCGCCTTACGCATGGCGCTGGGGTGAGCGCAAGCTCAGCTAATCGTTATCTGGCCTGATATCTAAGCCGGAGCATATCAGCAACCTGTTCCAGTTTCTTGTCGAGTGTCCAGATGGGAAGTCGCGATAAAACGGCAGAAGCAAGGAGGTGAACATCTACGTAGCCCAGTCCTTTCCCCATGAGACTGCGACTCTCAATAAATGCAAGAACCTCTTCGTGTTCCGCCGCAGCTGCCATCGGAAGGGCTTCCAGAAGCGAAAGTATGCTTGTTCTATTTTTAAGATTTCCGCAAGCAAGCTCGCCTACAATAAAGGGGTGACAAGCGACCTCTCCGTCGTTAAGTAGATTTCCAAGGTCAGCATGCATTACCCGCAAATGCGAGACCCATACAGATGTATCGACAAGAATCATTCTACAGGGTGCCTCTCCTTGCTATTGGCTTAAGCTGCTTTTCAGTTCCTCCCAGTTTTGCAAGCCTCTTTCCGCTTTCTCTTGCGATCAGGGCCTCTAACCCGAGCTTGACCAGCGTAGTTTTCTCTTTAATCCCGGTCATCTTGGATGCCTTATCGATCAGGCTGTCCTCAATATTCAATGTTGTCCTCATTGTTTCACCTCAAGAAAGTATATGTATGAGTATGCCCATTTTATGCATATATGTCAAGTGTCATATCCAGATACCACTACGCTTGGATGTCCCCAGAATTATTACTGCAAAGCTTTAGAATAATCTGCCAAGAAGCCATCGTGGAAAATGACAATACCTTGTGGAACATTTTCGGTAAACGGCAAGGCAAAAAAAACCTCTTGAGGAACTCCCTCATGAATTAATTCTGGATAATTCCGAAAACCGAAACGTTTATAATAGTTTGGATCTCCGACAAGAGCGCAACCTTGTCCACCCAAGTCTTTTAGTATTGACAATCCCTCGTTGATGAGTGATTGTCCAATACCTTGCTTCTGATACTCCGGCAATACAGAAATCGGACCAAGGCCATACCAGCCTATTGAACCGTCAGAAATTGTTACAGGTGAAAAAGCGATATGTCCGACAACTTTCCCATTAATTTCTGCCACAAGCGAGATAGTCAGCGCATTAGCAGCACGTAATGCATTAATTATGAACTGCTCCGTGTGGTTGCTGATAGGGAGCGTTTTGAAGGCAGCTATTGTGACCTCTGTTATTGCCTCAAGATCTGATATCATTTCTTTTCTAATGATCATTTGAAACTCCGGTTCATTTGGTCAATTCGGTTCTATGGCTCACGTTTGAGTTGAGGGGCTGCCGAGCGAAGCGAGGGTACCGAGAAGCGCAGCTTCTCGGTACCCTCGAACGAAGGGTTAGGCCCCGGCGGCATGTTGCTTGAGCGCCGAGGTGACACGTTCTACAGCTTTGGCCGCGGTATGCTGCTTGATCAGCCCCTCCTTTGCGGCAGCGGTTATGGTTACTTCGCACCCAGCGGCGTCTCCCTCAAAGATCTCCAGGTAGACGACAGCAGGATTCATGTCGAGGAATCCCGAACGGACGACCGCCTTCAGTAGCGGGTACGGTGGTTTCGGGCCGTCGTCGGCCTTGAGTTCCCCCAGCTTTGTAAGCACCGAGAACCCAAGCTTGAGGGCCTTCTCCGGGCTGACGCTCAGTGTGAGCTTCTCGGAAAAGCTCTCGGTTGGTAGGAACTTTGCCGCAAACTGTGCTCCGAGCGAACCTCCGCGAGAAGCAGTCTTCTTGGCGATGGAACTGCCAGAGAGAAGGCCACCAAGCTTGGCTCTAAGCCCACGAATTTTGCCGAGTTCCTCTACCAGAATTTCGTCATCACTGTTGGACATTTGATATTCCTCCGATGATCGATAGAGCAGACCTTGGGGGCCTAACGTTAGAAATAAGGCGCGGGGACAACAGCCTCCGCAAAAGGGCACGGGGCTATCACCCGTCGCCTTGATTGACTTGTTGGGCGGGTTCATTTTTTAGCCCCCGCCTGCGAAAGAATGGCTGGTATCTGCTTTCTCAGCTCTACTACAGGAATCGGACAGTCTTTCCAGTCA
>CAYHAB010000271.1:0-3817 GCA_964354505.1 uncultured Thermodesulfobacteriota bacterium | reverse complement strand
CGGGATTCCCTCTTAAGCCTTACTCGGCACCCACATTGTGACGAACTATTCAATTATAGCCGTGTGGATATCACAGCCGCCCCTCTTTGTCAACCATTTTTGAAGGGAAACTAAGGTCGCGAAATACGTTGACAAAAAAACCGTTAAGGAATATAAGAGGTGTGCAAAAGAAGGGGGGAACAGTGGCTGCCAAGATGAGGATTCCTAAAAAGAAGCTGAAGAAAGCAGACGAATTTATTAGCTGGGGTTCCAAGGCCATGAACTATGCCTTGACCTATATCCGATACATAGCGTTGGGTGTCTTCCTCTTAGCGGCAATCATTGTAGCCCTTTTCCTGTGGCGGCAGCATCAGGCGGCCAGCGAGGAGACGGCCTACACGCTTTTGGGGAAAGGGATTGCCCTCTATCAGCAGGAAGAAAGGCGGGAGGAATCCCTCTCCGTCTTCTCTGCATTGATCACGGACTATCCGAGGACAAAAGCCGGTGAGGTAGCCCTCCTCTATCGAGGCAGATGGTACATGCTTCAAAAGGATTACGATCGGGCCATTGAGGACTTGAAGCTCTCCCTGAAGAGATCATCGACACCCGTCTTGCGGGCCATTGCCCTCAACGCCTTGGGAAACTCTTATTGGGCAAAAGGGGAATATCGGCAGGCCATCGATTTCTTCCAAAAAGTCATATCCTCTGGAGATGAGTGGCTGAAGCCCTATGTGCTTGTGCAAATGGGGATGTGTTGGGAAAAACTAGGGGAAAAGAAAAAAGCCGTTGAGGCCTACCAAGAATCCATCAAACTGGAACTTCCATCCCCCTGGGGAACGTTGGCAAAAATACGGTTACAAAAACTGGGGGGGGCGTAGAGAAATAATCCGATCCTTTGTTCCTCTTGCCGATCGCCACTCCATAATGAGTAATGAGCATCTGATTCCTGACGGGCGATAGACCATCGCCTCCGCTATCCTCAGGTAAACTTTTGTGTGCCGCATGCGTTCGCGTTTGAAGAAGATGATTCGCCTTTCACCGTGCAGCACGCAGACATGAGTTTCTCCACCTTTTTCTCGCTGCACTGGGGACACTGCACATCTTCATCCTTCTCATGGAAGCTCCTGAGAGTTTCAAAGGTATGGCCGCACCCTTGACATAGGTATTCATACAGAGGCATTTTCACGCTCCTTCTTTCTCTCGTTCTTGCTCGCATTTCGTTCAGTCATCAGGACGTATATCCCACACTGCTCCCTTTGCTCACAATAGTCCTCTTGTCTGGTACAAGCAGCATTCTCCACTTCCACCCAGCAATCGAATTTATGATAATGCAGTCTTCCCGCTTGCGATGATATAGTGGGTTTCATCATGACCTTATGGTTTCCCGTGTTAACCCTCTTACCGCTGACCTTTTTCGGATCGATCCTCGACCCGGCAGCTCCTGCTCAATCACGTATCCACTCCCAATTTGGGAAGGATATATCTATTTAAGATAAACCATGCACCCACTATCACGACAATCCAGATAACGGCCTTCATTAATCTCTCCTCTGAGCAATAAAGTACTTAGTCCACGTTCAACATACAAAGTATATGTATCACGTGCTCCTCTTTCAAGGTGGGGGCAAGAATAGACTTTAGGCCATATCTTCAAGCCCTTCTATGACGGCGGCGGCCAACAGGGGAAACATGATCTCGTGGTGGCCAGTCAGGGCGAACCCCTTCCCACCCTTGGCCGTGGGCCTTCGAACCACATTCTGGGTGGGCCGGTAGTGCTGGATAAAATCCATGTTGAGGGTAACAAAGTCCTCCAAACGGTATCCCAGATTCCTCGCCGCGCTTAACGCCTTCAGAAACACCTCGGGCATGATCACTGCTGACCCCATGTTGATATATATTCCACCTTCCAGAGATGCCACCAATGCAGCGAAGAGCCTAAAATCACGATAGGTCAACTCCCCGATAATCGAGCCATCCGCGGAAGGGTGAATATGGACCACATCAGTGCCGATGGCGACATGGACGGTAAGGGGGACACCTAACTGAGAGGCCACAGCACAAATGCTCATATCCCTATACGGAAGTCCCTCTTCCTTCTGAAGGGCCTTCCCAATGGCCTCACCGAAGCCCCACCCTTCTTTATGACCATCCTTGAGGGCGCCGTTGATAAACTCTGCCGTCTCATTGGTCACGCCGAATAGCCCCGAACCCAACCCCTCTTCCACCTCCTCGGAGGTCCTCCCCGCCAGAGCGATCTCCACATCGTGCACGATGCCTGCGCCATTCATGGCCACTCCCCTGATAATCCCTCGCTTCAACAGATCGATGATGATGGGGCTTACACCCACCTTGATGGGGTGGGCCCCCATGCCCAGAAGGACCATCTTATCCCCTCTTACAGCTGCAACGATGTGGGAGACAACCTCTTTGAAATCCCCGGCTGCTAATATCTGGGGGAGCGAATGAAGAAACCCCTTAAAAGGTGAACCAGGGCGTAGCGGCGAGGCGAAGCGGTCTGCCTCTACCTTGCTTTTTCTTTTCCGCAGGGAGGAGGTCTTTATATCCTTGAATTCCAATCGTCGCCAATTAGATTTTCGCTTCACCGCCCCCTCCTGAGGGGAAAAGCTCCCTCTCCACGAGTTCACATATAATGTGGCTCACGGTGATATGGGTCTCCTGAATCCTAGGGGTACTGGCGGAGTTGACGTTGAATCCATAATCCGCCAATCTCAGGGCCTCACCACCATCATTGCCGGTGAAGGCGATGGTCACCATCCCCATTTCCTTGGCCTTGCGAAACCCCTCAAGGACATTAACGGATTTCCCGCTGGTGGTAATCCCCCAGGCGATATCACCCGTGCGTCCGAGGGCCTCGATCTGCCGAGAAAAAATGAGGGAAAAATCTGCATCGTTGCCGATGCTGGTCAGAATGGAGGCATCGGTCGTCAGGGCGATGGCCGGCAGAGGCGCCCTATCGAAGAGAAAACGATTGACGAACTCCGCGGCAATATGTTGGGCATCGGCGGCGCTGCCGCCGTTGCCGAAGATAAGGATCTTGTTCCCCTGACGAAACGCCCCTCCTATGAGACGGGCGATCGCTACCACGGCATCAGCATTTTCCTGAAAAAACCGCTCCATCACCCTCCGGCTCTCCTTCGCCAGATTCAATACTTCATCCTTCAAAGGATCCTCCTTCCCGTGCCTCATCCCGTCAGTTCTCGTACTCGAGGGTGCTGTAAGACTTCATCGACCACGTCTCTTGCACACTTGTTGCAATAGGACTCAAGCAACTGCGCCATCATCGCCCGCGCACTCGTCAAACCCTCATCAGAAATTCCTATCTTCTTCAAGACCTCCAGCCCCTTGAGGGAGGCCAGCGCCTCTGAGTGCAGGGTGAGCCTCTGCCCTCCCAAGAAGGGAAGCCCCTCATATGCTATATGAGCAGCTTGAATAGCGCCCCCCACGGCCAGTGAGGCTACCTGAAAGAGAAGCGGATCTCTCTTTACCTCGTGGAGAAGGGGACGGGTATGAACCAGTAAGATATCCTCTTCCGTGGCTGCCGACGGGGTGACGAATTCAAAGTCCCCTTTCAGCTCTTCGCGGATCACCCTCTCCCTCTCCGGCGCCTCCACTGAGACCGTAGGATAATCCTCTTCATACATTGGGTGGTAGAGCACCTTGAGCTGCTGCATTGTTTTCCTCAAAAACAGAGAATCATGAGCGGAGGCTTATAATACGACTCTACCACACGTCTCCCCTTTCTTAAACATCGGCAGGGAATACTGTCTGAACAGGAATGACCTCCTAACCTACATCTACCAACAAGGCCTCAACGAAT
>CAYHAB010000270.1:0-3898 GCA_964354505.1 uncultured Thermodesulfobacteriota bacterium | reverse complement strand
GCATATCATGCGCATCGGGAATCTGTTAACAAAGAAGAAAGTGCCTATGTAGTCGAACCATTCAAAAAGAATATACTCAGAATACTATATCAAAAAAGTCCGCCTAAGCATTGATCATGTTCTGTTTGATGACGTATTGTTTACAGGTTTCTTTGAATTGAGGTGTTCCACCACCCTCTGAGATTACCTGCAGAAGCCTATCGGGATTGATGATTCTGATTCCCCCCATCAATGTGACACGTCGTTTGAATAGAGGATCTGGAATCATGCTTGCAGTGGGACCTACTACTGCTACCTCTCGTGCATTACGGGATAATTCTAGTAGGTGATCGATTGTACCGTTAACGATCGCTGTTGCCGTGATGATGACTATATCGGCTTTGGGAACAATTTCACTACAAGCAGATTCAGGTAATACACCTTCTCCTACCGCTCTTGGATTCTTTTCCATTACGTAGAGCTTTCTAGTTTTGTTCCTGATGATAGGCACGAATGGCTTGATGTAGCCAACAAGCGCCACTGTATCGTCTTCCTTGATTTGGATCTGGCCTATGCAATCAGCGTTTTCCATAAACATGTAGCTTCCACTGTTTCTTTCAAGAATGATCTGAGACAAAGCGTTTATTGCTGCAATGCCTACTGTCGCTTCCGCGAGTTTCCAAGAATTTGCCAACTCGGCTATTTCTAAGACAGGACTACCAGAGATTGTTCCCGCTCTATCTATTTTTTGACAACAAATCAAGTCGTCGGACAGAGTGTAACAGACTCCAACGTGCCCTGTACTCAACCTAATACCAGTGTAGCCGAGTCCGATCCTTGCGTCTGAAACACGTATGTCTGTAACGCCAGGAACTCTTTTTTCGAGCAACATGAGCAATTCTCTGACAATTTCACCTGGCATTGTAGATCGCAAGCTGTAGGTTATGGTGGAAACATCTCAAATAAATGTAGTCTATCTCAACGACTTTCTTGATTCTGTATGAATCAATGCCCCGAGTCATTTGGCTACTCTGAGTGAGTGCCATTTGAGAGCTTCGAGTTGTGTAGATCATTCTACTATTCGAAGAGGCACTCGCAGTTTCTTGAGCATTGCCTCACTTTGCGATCACTCGGCGCGTGTAGATCCGTGCTAAAATACCTCTCCGTCCTGTCAGGAAGTACCGCAACAACTTTCTTCTCTTTGCCTATCTCATTGAGGATCTGAATAGATGCTAGTACGTTTGCTCCCGAGGATGTTCCTACAGGCAACGCTTTTTCTCGAGATGCTATCATTGCAAGCGCGATTCCCGTGTTTCCACCTGTTGCATCGACAATAGTGGTTCCGGGTTTGAGGACTCCCTTCTTCTCTGCCTGATCAATGATGTATTTAGCATAGGCGTGTTTCCAATACAATCCAGCAGAGACTCTAGAGGAAGTTTTTTCAATGTGTCCGGATTCAAGGTCATTCAACGCCTGAGCATATGTTCAAGGAATCTGCTCTAAACTCCACGTGGACCTCCTTTCCTTTTTTTAGATCGAGGTCTTTCAGTGAACTCAAAGTGAGCTCAGATCTTATGGGGAAACCTATGTCCACAGTGACCTTCGCAGTAGATTTCATCTGAACAATTTCAACCACAGTTCCTGTGAATCTATTGCAGGAACATCTACACCATTTCTGAGTGTTGTCAGTTTGCTTGGATGAGAGCACAATATCTTCTGGCTTCAGTGTTACTAAGACGCTTGATCGATTTTTATTATCAACCGAACCTGCCAAGATCTCCATTCCGTTTATTTCGATTTTGGCAATGTTCGATGAGTCTTCTATGACTCTCGCATTGTAGATGTTCAGACCAAGAAATTCAGCCACAAATCTTGAGTTAGGGTTCTTGAGAATCTCTGTGGGTTTACCTATTTGTTGGATTCTTCCGTTTCCGATGATCGCGATTCTATCTGACAACATACAAGCTTCGGCTAGGTCGTGAGTAACATATATTGAGGTTGTCTCAAGACTTCTCAAGATTTTCTTGAAGTCTGTTCTCAATGTCTCTCTGGTTCTTCGATCCAATGCAGCAAGAGGCTCATCTAGAAGCAGAACTTTAGGATTTGTAGCCATGGCTCTCGCCAGAGCTACGCGTTGCTTTTGTCCGCCGCTGAGTTGATCGGGATAGTACTCTGTGTAATCTTGAAGCCCCACAAACTCAAGGAGGGATGTAACCTTTTCATCAATTTCTTGTTGAGGTAATCTGCTCGCTTTCGGCCCATATGCCACGTTATCAAAAACTCTCATGTGAGGGAAAAGCGCGTACTCCTGAAAGACGTAGCCTATCTTTCTCTTGGAAGGTTTCACATGCGTTCTGTGTCTGCCCCTCCCTCCCTGAACGAGAATACTATCTATGTAGATCTCTCCTTCATCGGGTTGGCATATGCCAGCAACAATACTTAGCGTCGTGGTTTTCCCGCAACCACTTGGACCCACCACAGAGAGAAGTTCATTTTTCTCAACATGTAATGAGACGCCTCTAAGGACTTCTTTTTCTCCGAAGCGTTTCGTTATACTGACAAGCTTAATCATGATTGGCACCTTTTTTTCGGCTTAGCAATCTGAAGATTGTGAGCACGAAGAACGATACTATTACTAGAATCGCTGAGAGAACGTTTGACGCTAATGGATCTTCAACCATTAGTGTATATATTGCCAATGGCATCGTCTGGGTCACACCTGGAAGATTCCCAGCAAACATCAAAGTTGCCCCAAATTCTCCCATCGATCTAGCCCAAGTCATTATGATCCCTGACACCACTCCATGAGTTGAAAGAGCCAAAGTGACTGTGAAGAAGACTCTGACTCTTGAAGGACTTAGTATCCTTGCGCTATCAATCAGGTTTCTTTGAACATTCTGAAAGGCCACCTTTGCAGATCTCAGTATGAAGGGAGATGCTACAAAGAACTGGGACAATACGACTGCAAAAGTGCTTCCAGGTAATATGATGCCCAATCCTCGTAGTGTCGGTCCAAGAATACCCCTTGGTGCAAACGCCAAAAGTAAGGCTAAACCCGCCACGGCTGGTGGCAAAACCATAGGCAAATCCAATACAGCGTCAATAATTGGTTTTCCAGCAAAATTTCTAGTTGCAAGTAGATAGGCTGTTGGAACGCCAAAGATTAGAGCGAGCATAGTGCTGAGAAACGACGTCAAAAGTCCAACAGTCAATGCGTCGAGAACCTTGCCACTTTCCAGTTCAAGTACTAGCTTATTCAAACTCAGATTCAGAAAGATAGCCATTATGGGCAGCAGGATGAACAATACAAAGACTAGACAAGTACCTGCTAAGAACACGCTTACCATAGCGTCCGAGATACGGTCCGAATCAGGAAATCTCAATATGCGTGACCTTAAAGTAAGTGCATTTGCACGGCACCGTTCATCTGATCCGCATGGAGTGTTCGATGTATTCTAGGATGCCATACTGACGCGATCCTTCATGACAATGCAATTGAAGCGATACAATCGGATCAGATCAAGAACTGAAATAGTTCTAGTATCCGCTAGACTCACCTGATCATTGAGATAGATTGTCATCGAATTCTGTGCGCCGAAACCGTAGTCCGCCAATAGTTGTTGTCCTTCCTTGGAGATCCAGAAATTCACATATCGAGCAGCTAATTCATGTTGAGTGGAATTGTTCATTACGGCGATTCCATAAGTCCCCTTTGTGTTCACTTCTGCAGGTATGGCTATGTTTTTCAGCTCCGTATGGGATTTGGCGTCGGAAATATAGACAAAGCCTGCATCACAGATTCCCATCGAAACCTTGCTGACCACACTCTCAACGTTAGTTTCATATGAGATGATGTTACTCACAACTTTCTCTCTGAAGTTGATCCATTCTTCTCCTTTGTATTTTGGACTGGACTTCT
>CAYHAB010000269.1:0-3972 GCA_964354505.1 uncultured Thermodesulfobacteriota bacterium | reverse complement strand
GGCGGAAACGGAAAAAGCCGTGCGCCCCTGCAGGAAGTGAAAGAACGGCTTTTTCTCAATAGGGTCCACGTTGGCCGAGATGAGCCTTTCATAGACAAGGGAGCAGAGGGTTCCATCGTTGTCCTCCCGGACAAAGCAGATTCCCCTTTTCCCATCGGAGATGAGACAACGGTGACTGCACAGAAGGCAGCGGACCTTCCCCCCTGATTGCTTTTCATAGAGGTACGCCTCTTTCATGCCTGCCACCTAGGGGTGGAATGGTATCACATCCCACGGTGATTATCCACAAGAGATTGCCCTTTCCCCTTTCGCCTTGCAAATCCGCCGATATTGCCGTACCCTGAAGGAAGAGCAACGCGATGGATCACAAGGGATTTGATGATCTCGTAGGTATCATGGCCCGGCTGCGTGGTGCAGATGGGTGTCCCTGGGACCGCCGTCAGACCAAAGAAGACCTCAAACCATTCCTCATCGAGGAGACGTACGAGATCTTGGAGGCGCTGGACAGGGGCGATGTTCAGGGGCTGCGGGAGGAGTTAGGGGATCTCCTCTTCCACATCATCTTCATGGCCTGCATCGCCCAGGAGGAGGGCGCCTTCGACATCGCTGATGTCATTCAGGGTGTCGCTGAGAAGATGGTGCACCGGCACCCCCACGTCTTTGGTGGTTCCGAGGTCTCCGACCATCACGAGGTAGAGGCCAACTGGGCGAAGCTCAAGGCCGCGGAAAAACCGAGGGGATCCTTGATGGAAGGCCTTCCCCTGCACCTCCCCGCCCTCATGAGGGCCTATCGGCTGACGCAGCGGGCCTCCACGGTGGGATTTGATTGGGAGCATAAAGACCAGGTCTGGGAAAAGTTGGAGGAGGAGTTAAAGGAGTTCCAGGATGCCTTGGAAGAGGGCAAGGAAGAGGCGCTGCGGGAAGAGTTGGGAGACATCCTCTTTACCCTGGTAAACCTGGCGCGGTTCATCGGCATAGACCCCGAGGATGCCCTGAGAAGGGTCACGAATAAGTTTGCCGAACGGTTCACCTACATAGAGCGGAGATTGAGCGAGGATGGCAAGGCCTTCCACGAGGTATCCCTGACCGAGATGGATGCCCTGTGGGAGGAGAGCAAGGGGGAGAAAGCAGAGTAACCCCATGGGGAAGCAAAAAGGAAGGCTCTACCTGGTCTCCACCCCCATCGGCAATCTGGAGGACATTACCCTCCGGGCCATCAAGATCCTGCGCGGCGTTGATCTCATTGCGGCCGAGGATACG
Organism: uncultured Thermodesulfobacteriota bacterium; assembly: GCA_964354505.1. Lineage (GTDB taxonomy): Bacteria > Desulfobacterota > B13-G15 > B13-G15 > RBG-16-54-18 > RBG-13-52-11. The sequence continues at coordinate 2,712 of CAYHAB010000269.1, read as the reverse complement.
AGGCGGGCCCGGCAATTGCTCGCGCGCTATCGGGTCAAGGCCCCCCTCACCAGTTTCTTTGAGCACAATGAGCCTGCCAAAAAAGAGGCCCTCGTCAAGAGGCTCGTTGAAGGTCAAGACATAGCCTTGATCTCCGATGCCGGCACCCCCGGGGTCTCCGATCCTGGGTTCCGTCTGGTCAAGCTGGCCATTGAAGCGGGGATCGAGGTGATCCCCATACCCGGCCCCTCTGCCCATGTGGCGGCCCTTGTCGTTTCCGGCCTTCCTACCGACTCCTTTCACTTCTTCGGATTCCTCCCCCCCAAGGGGGCCAAGAGGAAGAAGCGGTTAGAAGAAATTAATGCATTGCGGGGGACCACCGTCCTCTACGAGGCCCCCCACCGCCTCCTGCGCACCCTCCAGGATATACGGGATTGCTGTGGAAATCGGCAGGTCGTCGTGGCGAGGGAGCTGACAAAAATGTACGAGGAGGTGATTAGGGGGGAGATTACCGAGATCTTGGAGGGGTTGGAGGGAAGAAAGATCAGGGGGGAGATCACCCTCGTAGTGGCCGGGAGGGGAAGGGGTGGTTGAGGGCCGGACAAGGGAGAGGGTGATATGCGCCTTCATCCTCATGGGGTTGGGGACAATCCTTGCCCAAATCATCCTGCTGCGAGAGCTCATGGTGGTCTTCTCCGGCAATGAACTCGCAACCGGCGTGATGCTTGCAGCCTGGCTCCTCTGGACAGCGCTGGGGAGCACCATCTTGGGGGTGTTCTCCGATCGCATTAAAAGGAAGCCCTCCTTTTTTGCCTCGGTGCAGTTGATCCTCGCCTTCCTCCTCCCCGCAAGCTTCCTCCTGGTCCGGTACCTGCGCCCCCTGCTGGGTGTTCCGCCCGGAGAAATCGCCTCCCTGGCGCAGATGCTTCTCGGAATCTTCCTCCTCCTCATCCCCTTTTGCCTCTTCTCGGGTCTTCTCTTTGCCGTGGGGTGTAGTCTCCTGGGAGAGATCGTCGGAAAAAACTCGCGCTCGGTGGGAATGGTCTATGCCTACGAGGCCCTGGGGGCGGGGATCGGGGGGGTGGCGTTTAGCTATCTCCTCATCCATATCTTCAACCCTTGGCAGGTGGTCCTGCTCACCGCAGCCCTTTTATCTGTTTCTTCTTTCCTCCTCAATCGAAAACTGCGGCCCGTAGCTGCTCTGTGGATTTGCCTCTTAATCGGCGCCCTGGCCTTCTTCGGGGCACGGCATAACCTCCTCTCGCAGGGGTGGTCGTGGCAAGGGTACCAGGTGGTGGCCAGCAAGGACACTGTCTACGGCACGATCACCGTCATCTCTGATGGGCCTCAGGTGAGTTTCTTTGAGAACGGCGTATGGACATTTACCCATCCCGACCCGCAGACGGCCGAAGAGGCGGTCCATTTCGCCCTGTTGGAGCATCCGCAACCGCAGGACGTCCTTCTGATCGGGGGGGGGGTCGGCGGGCTGATAGGCGAGGCATTGAAACACCCCTCCCTGCGCCACGCAGATTACGTGGAGTTGGACCCCCACCTGATCTCCATGGGGAGGGCATATCTCCCCCCTGCGGCCACCATATCCTTGGATGATCCCCGTGTAGAGATCATCCTCACCGACGGGCGCAGGTTTGTCCGGCAAGGGAAGAAAAAGTACGATGTGATCATCCTCCATCTCCCGGACCCGACCACTGTCCAGCTCAACCGCTGTTACACACAGGAGTTCTTCGCGGAGGTTGCCACGATCCTCCACAAGGGGGGGGTCTTTTACCTATCCGTTAATTCCTCTGAGAACGTCATAGGGCATGCCCTGGCCCAGTTTTTGAGCTCCCTCTACTGGACCATGCGGGAGGTCTTCCCCGAGGTCGTGGTCCTCCCCGGCCCTTCGGCACGGTTCCTGGGGGCGAGGACGGTAGGCACCCTGACCACAGATCCGAAGATACTGGTCAAGCGTGCGCTTCAAAGGAATCTGGGCGTGCATTATGTCCGCGACTATTACCTCCGCTTTAACCTTTCTCCTGAGAGGGTCGGTTATCTCCGATCCATCCTGGAGCAGGGGGAGGGTGCCGCTATCAATAGGGACCTGCGGCCCATCTGCTATTTTTACGACATTATCCTCTGGAGCGCCCAATATACCCCTTTTTTGAAGCGCTGGTTCGTGCAGTTGTCGGGCCTGCGGGTGGAATGGATATTCTATCTGATCACCGCGGTCACCCTCTTCCTCCTCTGGCGGGGTAAAAGATCATCCTCTCCCCCCTTGTTGTGGGCCGTCGCGATCATGGGGTTTTCACAGATTGCCTTGGAGGTCATCCTCATCCTCGCCTTTCAGATCATCTACGGCTACCTCTACTATAAGATCGGGGTGATCATCACCGCCTATATGATCGGGCTTGCCCTGGGGGGGTGGATGATTACCACCATCATGGGGCGGATCACCAGGCCCCTGCGCCTTCTGCTCATGGTCCAGGCTGGAGTGGCCCTCTATGCCATCGGCATCCTGTTGCTCATCCTGGGCCTCCACAGGGGAGTTTCCCCCCCATCCCTTGCCAGCGCCATGGAGGGGGTGTTCCCCTTCCTCACCCTCGTGGCCGGATTTCTCGGCGGGGTCCACTTCCCCCTGGCCAATACGGTCTACCTGGGAAATCGACAGGAGATCGGGAGGGTCGGGGGCTTCCTGTATGGCATCGACCTCGCTGGATCTGCTGCCGGGGCCCTGGT
>CAYHAB010000268.1:0-5049 GCA_964354505.1 uncultured Thermodesulfobacteriota bacterium | reverse complement strand
TAGGCATTCCCCTGTACTCCAACGCTGCAGGTACCATCCCCATTGTTCAGGCCTTGGTGGAAAAGGGATTACCCATGGGTACGGCGCTGGCCTTCATGATGTCTACTGTAGCGATCTCCGCACCTGAATTGATTATTCTTCGTAAGGTCATCAAGCTTAGATTGATCGCTATTTTTACAGGAATTGTGACGGTCGCTATAATCATCATAGGCTATTTCTTTAATGTCATTTTATAATTTCAATTATGAGGTAGATTTAAAAATAAAGGGGAAAGGAGAATATGAAATGAAAATTGAAATATTAGGGATGGGTTGCGTGAATTGCAACAAATTATACCAAAATGCCCTTGATGCAGTGAAATTAAGCGGCAAAAAGGCCGAGGTCATCAAGGTTGAGGACATCCAGAAGATCATGGGCTACGGGGTGATGTCTACCCCTGCCCTTGTGATAGATGGCGTGGTGAAGGTTACGGGGAAGGTTCCGAAGGTGGAGCAGATCAAGGAATGGATTAAGTGATTTACAAACGGGTACGCGTGACTGATCTTTTTGCTCAAAGAGAATTATGTGCGCACACGACATCAACACACGATATAATCTAAAGAGGGATTTCTATGGAACAATCGGTTGCTAAACGGCTCTCGTTGCTCGATCGTTTTTTAACCCTTTGGATCTTTCTCGCCATGTTTGTTGGGGTGGGAGGAGGCTACCTCTACCCTGGTTTTCGGGAGGTGGTCAACTATTTTCAGGTGGGCACCACCAACATCCCTATTGCCATCGGCTTGATCCTCATGATGTACCCGCCCCTGGCCAAGGTCAGATATGAACAACTTGGGGAGGTCTTCCGAAACTGGAAAGTCCTCACCCTCTCTCTGGTTCAGAACTGGGTCATCGGCCCCATACTCATGTTTCTTCTGGCCATCGCCTTTCTCTCAGGTCACCATGAGTACATGGTGGGCCTAATCCTGATCGGCCTGGCCCGGTGCATCGCCATGGTCATCGTGTGGAATGATCTGGCTGCCGGCGACAGAGAATACTGTGCCGGGCTGGTGGCCTTCAACTCCATCTTTCAGGTCCTCTTCTTCTCGCTGTACGCTTACATATTCATCACTGTTGTCCCGCAGTGGCTGGGCTTGAAAGGAGCGGTGGTGAATATCTCGATGGGGCAGATTGCTGAGAGCGTGTTTATTTACCTCGGCATCCCTTTCATTGCCGGCGTGCTTTCACGTTTTATCGGATTGAAGACCAAGGGTCGGCAATGGTACGAAGAAAAATTTATCCCTAAAATCAGCCCCATCACCCTGATCGCCCTGCTCTTCACCATCCTGGTCATGTTCTCGCTCAAGGGCGAGCATATCGTCGCGCTCCCCCTGGATGTTGTTCGGGTTGCCATCCCCTTGTGTATCTATTTTGTGGTCATGTTCCTTGTCTCCTTTTTCATGTCAAAGAAGGTAGGAGCGACCTATGAACAGTCTGCGACCTTGAGTTTTACCGCCGCATCGAACAACTTCGAGTTGGCCATTGCAGTGGCCGTGGCGGTATTCGGGATCAACTCGGGTCAGGCATTTGCAGCCGTCATCGGCCCCCTGGTGGAAGTCCCTGTCTTGATTAGTCTCGTTAACGTTGCACTTTATTTTAAAAAGAGGTATTTTCCCTATGCAGTCGAGACCCCTACCGGGGTCTGTCACCTAAGCTGTAAGCCATAAACGAGGAGGGATAGAACATGATTTCCCGCAAGAGGAGGAGCTCGCTGGTATTACAACGAACGCGTTTCCGTATGTGGTTCGTGTTAATGGTTATCATGAGCCTTCCTTTCTGGGTTGGTGGATGTGGCAAGGGCACCTCAAATGCGGTTGTCGCCGAGGTCAACGGGGAGCGGATCACGGTGAAAGATGTTCAGGAGGAGTTGGCGAGGTTGCCTGTGGATATGCGTGCCGTCTACGAACAGAAACCCGGGGAGATCCTTGACCGGCTCATTGCCTTGACACTCCTCCTGCAGGAGGCCAAGCGCACGGGGCTGGTGGATTCGACGGATCTCCGGGGTCTGAATAATCCTAGCGTTCAGGAGGGGATGCGGCGTCTTCTGGAGCCGGAGATCAAGGATGTGAAGGTCGCGGATCAGGAGGTGGCAGCCTTCTACCAACAGCACCGGGACGAGATGGAGGGGAAATCCATCTCCCAGGTCCGAGAGCCTATCCGCAGGATGCTCCTTGAGCAGAAACAGCAACAGAGGATCAGCGACGTGGTGGCGAGACTGCGGGCAAACGCTGCCATCACGGCGTTTCCGGAGCGGCTTCCCAAGCCGCCACTGCCAGCACTTGAGGCCTCAACCGCGGACGAGTTCCGCGCGGCCCTGCAAAACGGGCGTCCCACAATGGTCGATTTCGGTTCTAACCGCTGCATACCGTGCATCCAACTGAGGCCTGTGCTGCGGGCTGTGAAGGATGCCCACGGCGCCCGCATCAATGTGATAGTCATGGAGGTCAACGACCACAGGGACCTTGCCCTGCAATATAAGGTGCGTTTGATTCCTACCTTGATCTTTTTGGACGCGAAGGGTCAAGAGGTACAGCGGAAGATGGGATTTATGGATCGCGAGGCCATAGAGCGGGTCTTGCGCGATCTCAAGTTCTTGGGAGGATAGAATGGAAGCCTTGCTTGTGGCACTGATGCGGCTCGTGGAGACGAACGTTTGGATCGCACCTTTCGCCTCATTTCTCGGAGGCATTCTCACCGCCTCAAACCCTTGTGTGTTGGTCATGATCCCGCTCGCCATGGCCTATGTAGGGGGGTATGGTGAGTCCCTGAGTTGGCGACAGAGCCTTTTTCTCTCCCTGTTCTTTGTCGTCGGACTGAGCATAACCTTTACGGTACTGGGGCTCATCGCGGCCTTTATGGGGAGCCTCCTCGGCGATGTGGGAAACTTCTGGCAGTATGCCGTGGCAGGGATCTGTCTTGTTATGGGGCTTCACCTCTTGGGGGTATTCAACTTTGAGCTTCCCCTGCCGAATCGATTCAAGTCCTCAAAGAAAGGGATACTCGGGGCTTTTTTGCTGGGACTTTTGTTCGGTGTGGTCTCGACGCCCTGCGCCACCCCTATCCTGGCAGTCCTGCTGGTATATATTGCATCCAAGGGGAGCTACGCCTATGGGGCTTTCCTCCTCTTTGCCTATGCCCTTGGGCACTGCGTCTTGATCATCATCGCAGGGACTTCCATGGGTATGGCAAAAGGGCTCCTCGAATCCCGCAACCTCCAGAAGGCAAGCCTCGTGCTGCAAAAGGCGGCCGGGGTCGTCATCATCCTGGTCGGGCTCTTCTTTCTCGGGAGCAGCCTATGAAGAGACAAAGGAGGCTATGATGAAACGTGAGCATATGTCCACGTCATCCGTCATGATACTGTTGAAAGGAGCGATCCTGCTGGCCGTTGTGCTGTTGGGTATCCTCTACCCGGCAGGAAACGAGGGAATCGCTAAGCCCCTCACCATGACCGTCGTTCATACCAATAATGTAACCGGCCACCTCTTTGCCTGTCCTACGTGAGGGAACACGGCGCTGGGCGGTCTGGCCCGGCGGACGGCGCTGGTGAAGAACCTCCGAACCCAGGGTTATCCTGTCCTTGTGGTGGATTCCGGGGACCTCTTCTTCGATACGACGCAAGCTCAGGCGGATCCCCAAAAAACACGTGCCCAGGCACGGTTGATTGCCCAGGCTTATAAACACATGGGGGCTGTAGCCATCAATGTGGGGGATGGAGACCTCCTGCACGGCTTGGCATTCCTCCAGCAGGAGGCTGTTCGAAGGCTTCCTCTTATATCCGCCAATCTGGTAGACCCTTTACGGAAGAAGTCGGTTTTCCCCCCCTATTTAATCAAGGAGGTTTCGGGGGTGCGTATCGCCTTTTTTGGACTCTTAAATCCTCCAGTACCCCCCTCTGCCAACAAGGGAAGGAAAGGGGATGTGATGGCCGAGGACCCGGTAGTGACGGCCCGGAAGGTCGTGGGCGACCTTAAAGGAAAGGCTGATCTCATCATCCTCCTCTCCGATCTTGGGTGGGATCAGGATGTAAGGGTTGCCAAGGCGGTTCCCGGCATCCACTTTATCCTTGGCGGCCACGAGGGACGCGCTGCTAAATGGCCGCTTCAGGAGGGGGAGACCTTCATCGTCCAGTCCTACCAGAAGGGGATGTATATGGGGAGGCTTGTCCTTACCCTGGATAAACCCGGTTCTCCTTTTCAAGACGAGGGAAGGATTGACAGAATTCAAGAAGAGCTCAATGAACTGGAACGCCGTATCCGCGACCTCCAGAGGGCCAAAGAACGTAATCCCCACCTGGATATCGAGCGCGCGATCGAGGGGATCAATCAGCAGAAGGCTAAACTCCAGGGAGAGATGGAACAGGCAAGGCAAGCATCTTCCACAGGTAATTACTTCCGTTGGACCCTGGAACCCATCCCCTCCTCGCTGCCGGAGGACGGGGAGGTCCTCAAATGGATCAAGGCATCTGGGATTACCAACGACTGAACACGGAGTTATCGTGAAGACACTTCACCCCAAGGATCGCATTCTTCGATTGAGGCACGGTATCCGGCAGGGGATCTTCTTGGTTGCCCTCGGGGCACTCCTTGCCGCAGGGTTCAATGGCATCCGGTTGTCCGGGCTCCCGTGGATCGGCAGATGGTCTGCTTCGTCGGTATCTGCCTATCAACTCCAAGGCCTGCAGGAGATATCTCTCGAAGAGGCCTACTCCCTGTACAGACGAGGTAGAGCAGTTTTTCTCGACGCGCGCGATCCCGTAAGTTTCCAAGAAGGGCATATCGCAGATGCCCTGAACATCCCCCCTGGGGAGGCTGAAGACTACCGAGAAGAGGTGCTGACCCTGGTGACCGCCGGGTTGGAGGTAATCGCCTACTGTGATGGCGTGGATTGCCCCTTGAGCCCGGAGCTGGCCCGGACCTTACAGAGGTTCGGCGTCCCCTCAGTCAAGGTCTTTGTTAATGGGTGGAGCCGCTGGCGCAATGCTGGGTGCCCTGTGGAGAAGGGAGGGGGTTGATG
>CAYHAB010000267.1:0-11877 GCA_964354505.1 uncultured Thermodesulfobacteriota bacterium | reverse complement strand
GGGGGAGAGGAAATTTCGGATGATTATTGTCTAGGCAAAGTCTGTACTGATAAGGAGAGGATGTGATGACAGACCAGGCTAAGCTCGATGGCAGATGCATCAATACTATCCGTTTTTTGGCAGCGGATGCCGTGCAGAAGGCGAACTCAGGGCACCCCGGCATGCCGATGGGGGCTGCGGCGATGGCATATATCTTGTGGCAGCGGCACTTAAAGCACAATCCTGCGAACCCCCGATGGGTGGATCGCGACCGCTTTGTCCTCTCGGCGGGGCACGGTTCAATGCTGCTGTACGCGCTGCTTCACCTTACCGGCTACGACCTGCCCCTGTCTGAATTGCAGTCATTCCGGCAGTGGGGGAGTAAGGCAGCCGGTCATCCGGAGAGCCACATTACGCCCGGCGTCGAAGTTACGACCGGACCCCTCGGCCAGGGCATCAGTAATGCAGTGGGCATGGCTCTGGCTGAAGCACATCTCGCGGCTCGATTCAATCGGCCCGGCCATACTATCGTTGATCACTTCACGTACGTCATCGCCAGTGACGGCGACCTTATGGAAGGGGTTGCGGCCGAGGCGTGTTCTCTGGCCGGGCACCTCGCCCTCGGCAAATTGATTGTTCTGTTCGACGACAACCGTATTTCGCTGGCCGGTGCAACTGCTCTCACCTTCACCGAAGATGTGGCAAAACGTTTTGAGGCGTATGGATGGCACGTTCAGCGCCTCGAAGACGGCAATAATCTCGCTGCCATTGATGCTGCACTGCATGCCGCAAAAAAAGAAACCTTCCGCCCCTCGCTTATCTGTGTGCGAACCGTCATCGGCTATGGAGCATCGCATAAACAGGGAACTTTTCAGGCGCATGGTTCGCCTCTGGGGCCGGAGGAATTGCGTGCCGCCAAAGAGCATCTTGATTGGCCTGTTGAGCCGGGATTCTTCATTCCCGACGATGCTTCGGAGCATTTCCGTAAGGCCTTGAGTGAGGGAGAGGCGAAAGAGGCCGGGTGGGAAGAGGCCTTCTTGCGCTACGCAGAAGCCTACCAGGATGAGGCGGCTGAATTCATGCGACGTATGAGCGGTGAGCTCCCCGCGGGCTGGGAAGCAAAGCTGCCAACCTTTCCGGCGGACCCCAAGGGGATAGCTACCAGAAAGGCCTCCGAGTCTGTTATGCAAGTACTTGCCCAACAGATCCCGGAGCTTGTGGGGGGATCCGCCGATCTCAACCCATCTACCGTCTCCTGGCTTAAGGGCTGCGGTGATTTTCAATCCCCGCGAACTGCCCCTGAGGGGCTGCAAGGTGTGGTGGGAGGTGAGTGGGGCTATGGAGGTCGTAACGTGCACTTCGGAGTGCGGGAGCATGCCATGGGTGCCATCACTACCGGCATGGCCTTACATGGCGGCTTTATCCCTTATACTGCCACGTTTCTGATATTTTCCGATTATATGCGCCCGCCCATGCGTCTGGCGGCACTGTCTCAAGCCCGTGTGATCTACCTATTCACCCACGACAGCATCGGCCTCGGCGAAGATGGACCGACTCATCAGCCCATTGAGCAGTTGATGAACCTGCGCGCCGTCCCCAACCTGACTGTTATCCGTCCAAGCGATGCCGCGGAGACCGTGGAGGCATGGCGCATGGCCCTGCTGAAAAACGACGGCCCCACAGCCCTCATCTTCACGCGGCAGGACCTACCGGTGCTGGATCGGACCGAATACGCACCGGCTGAGATGCTGCAACGCGGCGGTTACATCCTGTGGGAGTCGGCTCACGGCACTCCCGAAGTGATTCTCATCGGCACGGGCTCTGAGACGCACATTGCCCTCGCGGCGGGCAAACAATTGGCTGCCGAAGGAATCGGAATCAGAGTGGTTGCCCTGCCCAGTTGGAAGCTCTTTGATGCCCAGCCGAAAAAATACCGTGAAACGGTGTTGCCGTTGGAAGTAAAAGCCCGCATTGCGGTGGAGGCAGGCATCAAGCTGGGATGGGAGCGGTACGTCGGGTTGGAAGGCGAGATCGTCGGCATGGAAGGTTTCGGGGCCAGCGCTCCCTCTCAGGTACTGTACGAGAAATTCGGCATCACCGCCGAAGCAATCGTTCAGACCGCCAAAGGGTTGCTGCGGCGAACGTAGGGTGGATGCGAGAAACCAGGGGTTCTGAATCAGGCTTTTTTGTCCGTATGGCAGAGCCGGAAAAGGAGAGGGATGATTGCTAGACAGGGAATCACATTCACGCTCGGCCAATATCAGGGGCTTGTTGATAAGGCCCTGGCTGAGATCAGAGACCAGCAGGTAATCGCGCGCATCTGGCAGCGTGACCATACGGTATGGAGGCCGGAACCAACGGAGATCGTCAACCGCTTGGGGTGGCTTCAGTGTCCCGAGACCATGGCCGATAGTGTTCAGCGCCTCCAGAGGTTTTCCGATTCCGTGAGAGGTGAAGATTACACCCACGCCGTGCTCCTAGGGATGGGCGGCTCCAGTCTTGCCCCCGAGGTCTTTCGCAAGACCTTCGGCGTCGCAAAGGGGTATCTGGATCTTGCCGTGCTCGACAGCACCGTCCCCGGGGCAGTATTGTCGCACGCTGACCGTCTCGACCCCCAACGCACCCTCTTTATTGTATCCACCAAGTCAGGTACCACCGTTGAGACCCTTTCCTTCTTCAAATTTTTCTATAACTGGGTGATGGAGGCAGTTGGCGCGCAACAGGCCGGCGCCCGCTTTATCGTTATCACTGATCCAGGGTCGCCGCTCGTCGATATCGGCACGCGCTATCGCTTCCGCGTGGGCTTTCTCAACGCGCAGGCAATCGGCGGCCGCTTTGCAGCCATCTCTTCTGTGGGGTTGGTGCCGGCGGCCTTGATCGGCATGGATATAGGGGAGCTGCTCGATCGGGCGCGGGCGATGGCCCATGATTGTAAACCTTCGAGCTCTTCCGGGGCCGCAGATAATCCCGGGGCCTACCTAGGGGCGGTATTGGGAGAGCTGGCCAAGGCGGGCCGGGACAAGATTACCTTTATTATCTCTTCTCAGATCGCGAGCTTTGGTGATTGGCTCGAACAGCTCATCGCCGAGAGCACGGGCAAGGAGGGCAAGGGTATCCTGCCGGTTGTCGGTGAGGCAGTGAGTTCACCGGAACAGTATGGCGCAGATCGTCTCTTTGTCCACCTCTGCCTGGAGGGAGACACTACTGCAGATGCGGCAGTGGCTGAATTGGAACGGGCAGGACATCCGGTTGTAAAATTTTTTATGCATGACCCGTATGATCTCGGCGGACAATTATTTCTGTGGGAGATGGCGGTCGCCGTGGCCGGCCACAGGCTGGGGGTTAACCCCTTTGACCAGCCAGATGTAGAGGCGGCAAAGATCCTCGCCCGCCAGGCAGTAGATGCGTACAAGGAAAAGGGATCGCTCACGCATGAAACCCCGGCCCTCATCGGCAACGGCATCGAGGTCTATGGTTCGGTGACGGCAGATAATCCCGGCGAGGCGCTGAACGCCTTTATCGCGCCGGCCGGGCCGGGATGCTATATAGCGCTTCAGGCATACCTTCAGCCTACTGCCCAGATAGATTCGGCGTTACAAGCGCTGCGCACGAGAGTGCGCGAACGGTTTCGGTTGGCAACGACAAGTGGGTATGGCCCGCGCTTTCTGCACTCCACCGGCCAACTGCACAAGGGTGATGCCGGCAGGGGGCTCTTCATTCAATTCACCGCCGACGATCCCCGCGACGCTCCCATTCCGGACGAGGCTGGATCCCCCGCTTCATCCCTCACCTTCGGCATTCTCAAGGCCGCCCAGGCCCGTGGCGATTGGCAAGCCCTGGTAGATGCCGGGCGGCGGGTGGTGCGCTTTCACCTGGGAAAGGATGTCGTGAAGGGGCTTACGGCGCTGAACAAAGCAGTTTCATGACCATAGGGTACCGGTCTTATACTGTCCTTATAAGATGGCGAGGCGGAAGACAAAGTCCGTGAGGCAGGACGGCCTTCAATACAAGCAGCGAGCCGCCGAGGAGGCGGTGGAGTTCATTGACGCGGGGATGGTAGTGGGCTTGGGCCACGGCACTACCGCCATCTTTGCGGTGCGCCGCATCGCCGAGTTGTTGAAGGCCGGCAGTTTGAAGAATATCCTCGGCGTTCCCTGTTCGGCCCAGGTTGAAAAGGAGGCTGTGCGGCTCGGTATACCGCTGACCACTCTGGAGGAACATCCGGTTATTGATGTGACAATCGACGGGGCGGATGAGGTTGATCCAAGCCTCGATCTTATAAAAGGCGCCGGTGGTGCGCTCTTGCGTGAAAAGATCATTGCCCAGGCAAGTCATCGCGAAATTATCATTGTTGATGAGTCGAAGATGTCGCCTGTGCTGGGCACGCGCAAGGAACTGCCGGTAGAGGCTGTCCCTTTTGGATTGCGTACGCAGATAGAGTACCTCAATTCACTCGGCGCCCGGGTGAGCGTTCGTCAAGCAGGAGACGGGTCTTTGTTCAAGACCGACTACGGCAACGTGATCCTGGATTGCGCCTTTGGTCCCATAGCGCAGGCCGCCTTATTGGCAGCCCGGTTAAGCGAACGCGCCGGTATCGTGGAACACGGGCTCTTCCTGGGGCTTGCTACGGATGTTATTGTCGCGGGTGATAAGGGAGTTCGTCATCTTAGACGTCATTAGTGAATTCGGCAAGGGGTGCGGGGTCCGATTAACCAAGGGAGATTTCTTCAGTTCAATTTCAGAGAATCGGTTTCCTCGAAGATCTCATCGCTGAGCCCTGAATTCACCTTGTAATTTGAATATGCGATTTCAATCTTACCGGTGACTTGCTTTCCCCTCTGGGCAAAGGGGATGGGCTCTTTCGTTTCGTTTGTTTCGGCAGGGGGGGCGTCAAACTGGAGTACGATATGCGTCGGGAGCTCGAAATCCCCGAACTTTCCATAGTCGATCGTTGCTCTGATCTCTCTCCCGTCAACGGTTAGGGTGTCTATTTTCATGATCAGGTTACGATCGGTATCGATTGTCAGAACAAATTTCTGATTATCCCTTTTCATCTCCTTCGGCGTCAGCTGCAATCGTACCGCTTTTCTGCCGTTTACTGTCAGATGTTCGAGGAGCCTGACATCAAAATCTTCCGGCTTGAACATGGAAGGATTTAAATACCCCCCCTGTCGCGGAAAGAAAAATATTCCCTTCGATACAGCCTTCATCTTGTCAGGAGATTTATAATAGAGTTTTGCCTGCATGTCCGGCGCTTTAAGCGCTTCGATGTCAAAATGAACACGCACATCAGCAGTGTAATCTTTTAGCCCGGAATATTTTTTTGCGAACAACTCAAGGTAGCGGGAGGCATTTTCCTGGCCTTGAATCAATGCCGTCGAGAAGGAAAAAAGAACAATGAAAAAGAAGAAGAATCTCTTCAACTCTTTATGTCCTTTCTCCGGTATAAGATAAACGCAATAAGGAACAGGGCGATACTGTGGAGACCGAGAATTGATCCGGATTTTACTATCTCCCGCCATTGGATAGGGTTATCAAGAAATCGTTGCCAAATGTTCATGTGGGTTGTGAAGAGATAGGGATTTATGGCCCTGAAGAAATCGAAAGGGAAATTTCCGAGCACAAGGAAAATAATGACAACTGCCATCGTTCCGATTATTGGGCCAATGGAATTCTCCGCCAGGGTTGAAAAAAGAAACGCAATTGAAGTGATAACCGTCATTGACCAGATCGCTGCCATAAAGGCGAAAAGCATTCTCATGGGAATCTCGGCTTCCGGTATGAAGACGATCCGAAACTGCGTTGAATAATTCATGATCAAATCCCCGCCGCCAAAGAGGGCGAGTCCGAGCAAAACGCATAAAAGGCCGAGAAAGATAACAATTCCAGTTGTGTACAAGAGGGCCGCCAGATATTTGGCGGTGATGATCCGGCTGCGCGAAGGAGGTCTGATCAGAAGAAGCCTCACCGTACCCGACGTGGCCTCGCCTGATACGATGTCTCCAGCAACGAGCGTGATGAAAAAAGGGATGTGCAGGTGAAAACTATTCATAATAAAGGCCGTGATGAACCAGCCATTCAGCATATTTCCGAAGATGAAAAAATCTTTCTGCATGGTTCGCATCATGCGGCCGATGATCTCGTTTGCGCTTACTTTCATTACTACTTCAGTCAGAATGACAATCAATGCAATGACGAAAAAACTAATATACGTACGCCATCGACTGAATATCTTATATGTCTCAGCCCAGAAGAGTTTCATATCTCCGATATCCCCTCGGTGATCTTCAGGAAAAAATCTTCAAGAGTTCTATGCGGATAAAATGAAAAGACATCAATATCATTTTTCACCAAGACACGGATGAGCTCGGCGGAGCGGCCTGGTTCAACACGCACCTCAATCTTGCTGTTCTCGGCTGTGAGGACTTCGGCCCACGGAAGGCTTCCAATGAGCTTGATGACCGAGTCAGGGGGTGATGCCTGAATCGAATAATCTGTCGGCTCTTTTCCGAGCAGCTCGGAAACAGACCCCTGCGCGATGATCTCCCCGTGATTGATCACGGCCATCCTTGTGGCCACAAGTTCGACTTCGGAAAGGAGGTGGGAAGAAAGAAAGACGGTCATTTCATGCTCCCGTGAGAGCTTCTTGATCAATTCCCTGACCTCCTTCATTCCCTGGGGGTCAAGCCCTGTAGTCGGCTCGTCAAGTATGATCATCTCCGGCTTGGTGAGCAGGGCCTGGGCTATTCCGAGTCTTTGCTTCATTCCATGGGAAAAGGTCTTCACTTTTTCAGAGGCACGAGCCTTCAACCCGACCACTTCGAGGGTCTCCATGATCTCATCCGGTTGGATCAGGCGGGTCATTGAGCCGAGAATCTCCAGATTCTTGTAAGCCGAAAGATAGAGGTAGAAGTCCGGTTTTTCAACGATTCCGCAGACACGGGAGAGGACGGCGCTGCGGTTTCGATGAAGATCCTTTCCAAAAATTTCGATTGAGCCGGCTGTCGGCATGAGGAGCGTGAGGATCATTCGTATGGTCGTACTTTTACCCGCTCCATTAGGCCCCAGGAAGCAGAAGACATCCCCGCGGTGGATTTCCAGGTTTAGCTTCTTTACAGCCCATCGTTTTCCAAACCTCTTACCCAAACCATTGGTTCGGAGAACAACTTCCTTGCTCAAAGGCTCATCTTTCATAACGTTAGGCAAAGCAGAAAGGTCCTCTCGTTTAACCTTCCCCAGCAGCAAACGGCTGTGGCTTATTGCAAGATTGTTTAGCCCACACGAGCGTTCATCAGGAACGCCGCCAAAACGATGGGCTCATGAGGGCTTTACCCAGGTCCTCATGATATTTTTTGATATAAACTATGCCCCATCTCATCACATTTGGCAAGAATTACTTCCTCCTTTCGCTCGCAAGGGGATGCCCTCTTGAACTATTCATGAATAAGTGATAATTATTACGGATGATTTTTGAATGAGAAAGCGAACCATGGAAACCTTAGGACAGATTCTTCCATTCTGGACCGTATCTTTTTTCGTTCTCCTTTTGCTTTGTATCGCGATTTTACCGCTTACCCATAGCCGTTTCTGGGAAAGCAATTGGAACAAGGCGATCGTCTCCGGGATTCTCTCGCTCCCCGTGGTTATCCTCTTTTATCATTATGGTAATTTCCAACCCTTGATTCATGAAATAAAGGAATATTTTTCCTTTATTATCTTGCTCGCCTCTCTCTTCATTATCTCTGAGGGGATATTCCTGGGCGGGGATATCGAGGCGACCCCCCGAAATAACGCTATCTTCCTTGCTTTCGGCGGAATCATAGCCAATATATTCGGGACAACCGGCGCCGCCGTGCTTTTGATAAGACCTCTCCTGAGGACTAACAGCGAACGGCAGTTTATAACCCACATCCCTGTTTTCTTTATCTTTGTCGTCTGCAATATCGGCGGATGCCTCACCCCTGTCGGTGATCCCCCTCTGTTCATGGGATACCTGAGGGGGGTTCCCTTTTTCTGGACCCTCAGGCTTTTTCCTTACTGGATATTCATGATGACCCTCATCCTCATCGTCTTTTATTTCGTTGATCTTCACTTCTGGCGGAAGGAGCCCTCCAAGGCAATAAGGCTGGATAAGAAGATGATAGAACCGATTTCGGTACACGGAAAGATAAACATTATGCTTATTATGGGGGTAATCTTGGGCGTTATATTTCTTAAAACCCCGGTCAGGGAGGGCGTTATGATCGCGTTATCCGTCCTTTCCCTCATTGCCACACCCAGAAAGATTCGCGAGCGAAATGAGTTCAACTACGCTCCTATTATGGAAGTGGCTGTCCTCTTTGCAGGTATATTTATAACGATGGTCCCCGCGCTGCTCATTTTAGAGGCGCGAGGGGCTCAATTCGGAGTTCGTCTCCCCTGGCACTTTTTCTGGACGGCGGGAGGGCTCTCTTCGTTTCTCGACAATACCCCCACGTACGTGACGTTCCTGAGCTTGGCACAGGGGCTTGCTCATACGACGGGACTGCCGAAAGAGATCATCGGGATGCCGGTCAAATATTTAGAGGCGATTTCAGTCGGGGCGGTTTTTATGGGGGCAAATACCTATATCGGTAATGGCCCAAACTTCATGGTCAAGGTGATCTGCGAGCACCAGAAGGTCAAGATACCATCCTTCTTCGGCTATATGCTCTGGTCATGCGGCATTCTCGTCCCCCTCTTTATCATTGTAACCTTCGTATTCTTTGTATAGGGGATGCGCAAGGGCCGCTTATCAATTATGATACAACCGCGGCAGCTGTCTCAAGCGCCCTTTGCCTTTTTTTCTATGGCGTCAAGGAGAGAGGCAAATGATTGTTCAAAGGCGATAACCCCCTCCTTGAGCAGTTTTGCGCAGACGGCATTGATGTCGATACCGAGCTTTTGAAGAGCGCCGATGATCTGTTGGGCCTCATCGGCATCCGCGGTAAGCGTCTCCCGCACCACGCCGTGGCCGAGGAAGGCCATAAACGTTTTTTCCGGCACGGTGTTCACCGTGTTTTTGCCGATTAATTCAGCCACATATTTGACATCGCTGTAGGCCGGGTTTTTTGTGCCGGTAGAGCCCCAGAGGCATCTCTGCATGGATGCCCCCTGTTTTTCCAACTCCTTGAACGCATTTCCAGAAAATAAATGTGCATATTCTCGATAGATTAAATTCGAGTTGGCCACTGCCGCCTTTCCCTTCAGGGATAAGGCCTCCTGTTTCCCTTGAAGCTGATCGAGGAGGGTATCAACAGCAGTATCGATGCGGCTGACAAAAACACTGGCCACAGAGCGAACCAGATGCGCATCACCATTGTTTTCAAGGAGCCTCTTGATGCCCTCCACGTATGCAGCTGCGGTTTTTTGGTACTGTTCCAGGGAAAATATCAGCGTAACATTAACATTGATTCCTTCAGCGAGTAATGCCGTGATCGCTCCATATCCGGCATCTGTTGCCGGGACCTTAAACATGACATTGGGACGCTTTACCTTTTTTACCAGTCTCTTCCCTTCCTCGATCGTCTCTTTTTGCTTGTAAGCCAGCTCGGGATTAATTTCTAAGCTGACATATCCGTCAAGCCCGCCGGTACGCTCATATATGGGCTTGAAGATATCCGCAGCGTCCTGGATATCCTTGACGGTAACGTCGTCATATATTTCAAATATGGACTTTCCCATTCTCTGCAGGTCTCTGATCTGTTCATCATATTCATTGCCCGATTTAATGGCCTGGTCGAAGATAGTAGGGTTGGAGGTCATTCCCGTTATACCTGATCCGATCAATTCTCTGAGCCTTCCGCTCTTCATTAACGATCGGCTGATATAATCCAGCCACACACTCTGAGCAAATTCCCCGAGTTGCTCAATGGTCGTTTTGGACATGTTTTCTCCTCTGCGCGAAGGATATTTTTTGCTGCCCTTTGGATTCTGTCATCAATGGATGGCGAAGGGGCAGCGGTATCTTATCATCTATCGAGTTCAAAATGCTACGATAGTGCCTCTGTTCCGATGAAAGAAATGCACTGATTTAATTGCCTACTTCAAGAAGGCGAGGCTCAGCCACGGAACGTAGGTGATGAGCGCCAATATAAACAAGAGGACGGCAATAAACGGGAGGGATGCCATTATGACTTTCGACATCGGTTTTTCAAAACGAAGGCTTGCAATAAAAAGACTCATCCCTACCGGAGGTGTCAAGGCGCCAATCTGAAGGTTAGCAAGGAAGACGATGCCGAGATGAACAGGGTTGATTCCATAGGCGGCGGCTACCGGAGTGATAAGAGGCACGACCACGATGAGAGCAGAGAAGATATCCATGAGACAGCCAACAACCAGAAGAAAGAGGTTCAGAAGGATCAGAAAGACGTAAGGGCTGTCGGTATAAGCCCTGAATAAATTAAACAGCTGCATCGGCACTTCCGCATCGATCAGGTAATTCGTAAAACCCATGGCTGCTCCCAAGATGATCAAAATTCCACCGACCAGCACCATGCTTTTTCTCATCACGAGGGGGAGTTCCCGCCATTTGATATCCCGGTAAATTAGCACTTCGACCACGAAAACGTAAACGGCTGTAATGGCCGCCGCTTCACTGACGGCAAAGTATCCGCTATAAATACCGCCCAGCACGACGAGCGGAAGTGGCAGCTCCCACTTCGCTTCTTTCAATGCTTTAAACAT
The DNA here is from genome assembly GCA_964354505.1 of uncultured Thermodesulfobacteriota bacterium. GTDB lineage: Bacteria > Desulfobacterota > B13-G15 > B13-G15 > RBG-16-54-18 > RBG-13-52-11. The sequence goes on along the minus strand of CAYHAB010000267.1, from coordinate 1,194 downwards.
CCGGGTAGAATTGAACCTGGTTCTCGGCACCTCCGCAGCGACGGCCTTCTGCATACTGAATATGGAGAGTATGGCGATCATCACGATGCCCGGCAAGAGGCCGGCGAGAAAAAGATGATTAATCTGCACGTTGGAAACAATCGCGTAAATGATGATCGGCAAACTCGGCGGAAAAAGAAGGCCCAGCGTTCCCGAGTTGGTCACTAACCCGAGAGAAAAATTTTCCGGATATTTTCCCCGTAACAGTGCGGGGAGGAGGATGCCTCCCAAGGCAATGATGGTGAGACCGGTAGCGCCCGTCAAGGCGGTAAAGGCGGCGCAGGTGATGAGGGCGATGATGGCCAACCCGCCCGGCAACCAACCCAGAAAGGCATCGGTCAGCCCGATCAACCTTCTGGGCGCCTTGCTTTCCGAAAGGAGATATCCCGCAAAGGTGAAGAGGGGGATGGCGGCCAGGATGGGGGTGGCGGCAAGACGATGCATCTCTATAATGATGGCTGAAGAATCGATATGGCTGAAGAATAAAAGAAAGAGGGTGAAGCCGGCGAAAACAGTAAAGAGGGGCGCCCCGAGAAATATGATGACGAAGGCGATGATGATCAGAAGGATGGTCATTTCTTTCCCCTTCGATCACAGGAGGGATGCATCGTTCCCATCTCGGAAAGGCCCTTGAAAGAACGAATGCCAAATCGGAAGGTCATCAAGATAAAGGTAATGGGAAGGATCATCTCCGGGACCCAGGCGGGAATATCTAAAAAGGTCTTATTTCCCATCTGGAATTCGTTTTTAATAAATTTCAATGCGGCATAGGTCAAGCCGCCGCAGACAACAAATGCGAACACATGGGTGATGAGGGCGACGAAATTCTTTCCCAGAGAGGGGAGCCATCTCGAAACCAAATCGATGTTAATGTGTTTTTCTTCCTTTGTAGCGAGGGTAGCCCCGACGAAACCGACCCAGAGGACCAGATTCCTAACGACTAAATCCCCCCCATCCAGGCCTGTGTGAAAAAGATTTCTGAGGACGATCTGCAAGAAGGAGATGATGATCATAGAGCCTAAGAAAATGACGAGGAGGGTCTGCTCTACCCGTCCGATGACCTCATCTACCCGCTCCCAGCGATTCATCATCTCTTTCCCTTCCGGTATTGTTCGAGCTGGGCAGTGACGTCAGCCAAGAACTTCTTGGAGAAGG
>CAYHAB010000266.1:0-3012 GCA_964354505.1 uncultured Thermodesulfobacteriota bacterium | reverse complement strand
GGCCAGTATGAACTGTATCCTGACATTTTGTAAACTGTCGGCCTGATAAAAAGCTGATATATCAAAAAGTTTGAGACAGGATTGCCGGGTATGCCGAAGATAAGCGTCTTTGCCTTCTTGCCAAAAAAGAGCGGCTTGCCGGGCTTGATATTGACCTTATGGAATATTTCTTTTACCCCTGCACGCTTTAAAATGCTCGGCACAAAGTCATAGTCCCCCATAGACACCCCGCCCGAAATCAAAAATATATCGCTTTTAAGCCCTTTTCTGATAGCCTGCATTAATTCTTTAGGCTTATCTTTCGTAATCCCCAAACAATGAGGATCAATCCCATCTGATTTAAGAAGCGCCGCAAGCTGCGGGCCGTTTGCGTTGTATATTTTGCCTCGGGATAATTTCCTGCCCGGAGGCACAATCTCACCTCCTGTATTCAAAATAGTTACTTCCGGCCTTTTAATTACCTTTACAAAGCGCTTCCCGACAGTTGCTAAAAGAGCTACGCACGCACTAGAGATGACTTTATTTTTCTCAAGAACTTTCTTTGCTTTTTGTATGTCTTCCCCTTTAAAAGAAACGTTTTGCCATTTCGATGCAGAAACATTTATATTTACAAATTTATCTGAGTCCGTCGTGTCTTCTATCATAACCACGCTATCGGCGCCTTTTGGCAGGGACGCTCCGGTCATTATCTTCACACACTCGCCCCGTACTATCTTTCTTTTAAAACTTCCTCCAGCCTGAATAAGCCCAATACATTTTAATTTTGCAGGTGCATCCTGCGTATCTTGTGCTATTACGGCATATCCATCCACAGCGGATTTATTAAAAGGTGGCATATCTATTTTTGAATATACATCTTCGGCTAATATATAAGATATCGCCTCGTCAACGAATACTCTTTCAGAAGTCAATCTTCGTGCATTATCAAGGACGATCTTTAAGGCCTCTCTATAATGTAACATCAAGACCCCTTTCATTTATCTTTTAAGGCTGCATCTTCGGGGGCGTTGTTCACTATTTTCAAATTTATTCACCTACCTCTATCCTTATTTATCGCGATCGCCTATGTGCCGACTTCAACATGTCTCGGTATCTTCACAATCACAATTCATAAAGTGAACTGTTTGAACAACATCCCTCTCTATTCCTCAATAGTTCATAAGCCATCTTTTCTTGCAGCGGGCTTACTTGGCATGCTTTCGCAGGCCGTTGAGAAACTCTATAACATAACTTTTCTCCGACCAACCTGTACTGGTAGCGCTCCAATCAATCGTGTTGGAAGTGTAATTACGCTTGGCTCCTTGAGAGTCTATATCCCAAGATTCCAATATCCTATGGCACCACACGCCGTTTCTGAGTTCTAGTTGTTTGTGTTGTACAGTGTATTTGCGTCCGAAGAACTCCGGGGTATATTCGTCACGATCCCAGTAGTCGTATCCGTTGCCTCTTTTAACTACCCTGTCTGCATCAAAATATGACTTCATTCTGCCTCCATCGTAGTACATGATCCAGTTCTCGGCGAAAGATACCCCTGTCCATAAGAAAACCATCATCATAGTCAGTACGATAACTTTTTTCATTTGATTTTCACCTCCTCTACTCCCGAAAATAGCTATTTAAATAATACACTGCAAGGCAAAAAAAGGGATAGGCTGCTTTTGAGGGATGGAAGGGTAATGAGAAAGTGACCCATCTCCTTTTCCTCCTGTCCTAGACCATGAGGTCAGAACTTTGGCCAATGTCAAGACGCGACCCTAAGCATTTCTTCGGGGTAGCGTTCCATTGCTTTGTTGGTTTCTTTTTATTTTTTGATTCATCGTTTTGATGATCTGATTCGCAAGCATCCCACAAATAGGTGAAACCGAGAAAGGAACAGCAATCTGCCATGATTGTATTTTCCAGAGCACAGCTGCAATCACAAACATCATGACAAGCTTTACTCCGTCTTCTATTAAAGATTCCCCAAGTAGGATGAAGACTGGTGCTATTATGCAACCATACAGGCATAGCCCAGTTGCCATTAATGGGTGTTTGTATGGGAAGGACGTTGAAAACAATGCCCAAAACGTAGCGGCAATGGCTATCGCCGATAACAACACCCCGATTATTATCTGAATTATTCTCATCCTGTTTTCTTCAGCCAACATTTAATATACGAATTTCATGTTTGTTCTCAGCATTAATACAGTATAGCACATGTCAAGAGTGGCAAGGGGGAAAAATCATTTAAAAATCGCGAAGGTGAGAGTATCTACGTCGTCTTTCTTTTTCTCCCCGTTCTCTCTTGATCACCTATAAAATAAAAAAGGGGGAATAAGAATATCTTCCCCCTCATCTTCAAAATTAGAATCTGATAACTGAATACTGATCGCTCTCTTATGTCCCCATCTCCCACGAAGAAAGGTATTTCTCTTGTTCCTGCGTGAGGGTGTCGATCATTACCCCCATGGCCTTGAGCTTGAGGCGGGCGATCGCCTGGTCGATCTCCATCGGGACGCGGTAAACCTTTTTCTCCAGCTGCTTGGCGGTTTTGGCCAGGTACTCGCAGGCCAGGGCCTGGTTGGCAAAGCTCATATCCATGACACTCGAAGGGTGCCCCTCAGCCGCTGCCAGGTTCACGAGCCGCCCCTCTCCCAGGACGTTGATCCGTTTGCCGTCGGTGAGGGTATATTCCTCCACGAACTCCCTGATCTTGCGCTTCTTGGTCGCTATCTTCTCCAGCCCCTCCAAATCGAGCTCCACGTTGAAATGGCCGGAGTTGGCCACGATGGCGCCGTCCTTCATCAGCTTAAAGTGTTCTGTTCTGATGACCTTGATATCCCCGGTCAGGGTGACGAAGAAGTCGCCGACCTTTGCGGCCTCGGCCATGGGGAGCACCCGGTAGCCGTCCATCACGGCCTCCAGGGCACGCAAAGGGTCCACCTCGGTGATGATCACGTTGGCCCCCATACCCTGGGCCCGCATGGCTACCCCGCGTCCGCACCACCCATACCCGCAGACCACAAAGCAGGA
>CAYHAB010000265.1:0-11315 GCA_964354505.1 uncultured Thermodesulfobacteriota bacterium | reverse complement strand
CGCATGTCATGGCGGGCACCGGGAGCAACTCAACCCAAGAGGCCCTGCGGGGCACCCAACATGCCGTCGAGGCCGGGGCGGAGGCCGTCCTGCTGGTGGATTGCTACTATAACGGGCCCTCCTCTCTGGAGCTCAGGACTGAATATTATGAGGTGATCGCCAAGAAATTCCCTAAGACCTACATCACCCCTTATATCATTCCGGGCAGAACAGGAACCCAACTGGAGGTGGAGGATCTGGCCATCGTACACCGCACGTACAAAAACGTCCGAGCGGTCAAAGAGGCCACCGGAGATTTGGAACGCATGGCCAAGACCAGAAGGTTGCTCGGGCATGACTTCGATATCCTCTCCGGCGATGACGATATGACCTTTGCAATGATGACCAGGGAGGACATCAAGGCCCAAGGCGTCGTATCGGTCATCTCCAATGTGGTCCCCGGGGCCCTAGCTGAGATGACCGCTGCCCTCAATCGGGGGGATCTGACAACGGGGGAAAAAATCGCTGAGGCCTTAGACCCCCTCTTTAAGATCGTTACCGTCAAGACCGTAGAGGAGTATGAAGGCTTCCAGGTCCCCTGCAAGTTCAGAAACCCCTCTGCCATCAAGACCCTGATGAAGGGATTGGGGATGCCCGCCGGACCCTGTCGGCCTCCTTTGGGGCGGATGACCCCCAAGGCCACAGCGGTGGTGAGAGAGGCGATCAGGACCGTCTATGAAAAAAACAGGGGGTTTTTGATCCCTCTGCAGGACTTTTATAAGATAGATCTTGAGGAAAGAATCTATCGGGATGAACACTGGCTCTAAAGGGAAGGATCAGAAGGGCCTAGAGAAGAGTCTTCCCCTTCATGTTTTCGATCTCCCCATCCAAGAGATCAGGAAGTAGTATCTCTCCGACGTCTACTTCTGGCGGGAAAAGCTGATCCTGGAAAGAGACCGTGACAATCCACTTGTCACCATGCAGGCCTTCCAAAAAAAGATGCAGTCCTGTGTGGAGTCGATGAGGCGGTCGCCATCTTGCGGGTGGGAACGGGACATTACACTGATCTGAAGAAGACTCTCACATTGTTCGATCAGTTATGGAAATGCCCTGTCTCTCCCGCCCTCGGGAAAGGGCGAGGAGATATTAAAGGCTTTACTTTTAAGAACTTTTAAGAACAATTGACTTGGGGGGAAGGGTGTGCTATAAATTTTTCTTTCCCTCGGAGAAAGGTCTACAGATCATGACACCTCTGGGAGAAGATAAGGCAAGGCTGATCAAACAGATTGCCTCCTACAGCACCCTCGGCCTCGAGATGGGGCTGTCGGTGGCTGTAGGGTCTGCCATTGGGTATTACCTTGATAAATGGCTGAGGACAGACCCTTGGCTCCTCCTCATCTTCTTCTTTTTTGGCGTTGTCGCCGGATTCCGCAGCCTGTACCGGGCACTCAAACGCCTGGAGCGGGAGGACAGGGGAGACTGATGGCGAAAGATATCAGGTTAATCTCTATAGAGAGGACTCAGGGGGTCATCCTCTGCCTCCTTATCCTCGGCAGCCTTTTGTTCTGGGACCGGAGGATCACCATGGGTGTGGCCATGGGAGGGGGCATTGTCGTAGTCAACTTCATGGCCCTGAGGAGGATCATCGAGGCTGGATTCTCCGGAGAGATCTCTAAGTCCTTTTTCGTGAAGTTCGCCATAAAATTCCTCGCCCTGCTGGCCGCAGTGGCCGGAGTCGCTCTCCTGCTGCGCGGGGTGATCAATCTCATTGCCTTCCTGGCGGGGCTGCTCACCATCTTTCTGGCCATCGTGGTCGAGGGGCTAAGGGGATATCGATATACCGGCGAAGAACAGGAGAAAAACGATGGAACATAAGAGTTTCAGCGTCGTCGATAAGATTCCACTTCTGAACCAACTTCCCTCACACGTGGCCTACGCTATAGTGGTGATCGTCTTCCTCATGGTCGTAGCCTACCTAGCGACCAGGGGGCTACGCAAAGAGCCCCAAAAGTATTTCGTCCCTGCAGGAAAGCTGACCTTTCGCACTGTTGGTGAGATGATCGTGGAGGGGATCCTCAAGCTCGTCAAGGAAAACATGGGCCCCCGGGGACCGGAGTTCATGATGATTATCGGAACCCTTGCCCTCTTCATTTTTATGTCCAATGTCCTGGGCCTGATACCGGGCTTTCACTCCCCCACCGAGACACTCAATACCACGGGGGCCTGCGCCCTCACGGTCTTTTGCCTCACCCACTACTACGGCGTCAAGGAACACGGGATCAAGTACCTCAAACAATTCATCGGCCCGATTATCTGGCTGGCCCCCCTGATGATCCCTGTTGAGCTGATCGGACACTTCGTGCGCCCGGTATCCCTCTCCATCCGACTCTTTGGCAACATCTTTGGGGATCATTTTGTCGTCGCGATTATGTTCAGTCTCGTCCCCTTCTTGGTCCCTTTGCCCATGATGATACTGGGGCTCTTCGTAGCTATCGTCCAGACCTTTGTCTTTACCCTCCTCTCCATGGCATACTTTTCCATGGCCATAGAGGAGCATGCACATGAAGAATAACACTCGATGACAGAGAAAGGAGGTGAGAACGTGCTTAAGAAGACTGCGTTATGCATCATCGTGTTCGTCTTCGCCTGGGGAATGGCTGGCTTGGCCTTGGCTGCCGAGGGATCGGCTGCAGCAACAGAAGGACTGCCACCTGAGGTGAAGGTGGCCATCGCCATCGGGGCGGGCCTCGGTATCGCCATCGCGGCCTTTGGCGGGGCCATGGGCCAGGGCCGGGGGCTTGCCGCGGCCCTCGATGGGATCGCCAGGAATCCGGCGGCCTCGGGGAAGATTGTCACCCCTATGATCATCGGCCTGGCCATGATCGAGTCGCTGGTCATCTATTCGTTGTTGATATCCCTTTTATTATTAGGTAAGCTTTAATACGGCCGAACTATCTTCGGCCCATGCCGTGAGGTGCGATAGGGGCAGGTCATAAAGACCTGCCCTTTCTTTCTTGACAACCTCCCCCATATTGTTTTAGATTTACAAACTTCCTTCTTTCTGTTACAATACAATCGGAGGGTAAAAAAGTATGTATGTTGTAGTGGAGACAGGCGGAAAACAGTACAAGGTGAGCAAAGGGGACATCATCAAAGTGGAGAAGGTGGATGGGGAGGTTGGAGAAAAGATCGAATTGGATCAGGTCCTCTTGATCAAGGACGATAATGAAATACACGTGGGGACCCCCACCGTGGCGGGGGTGAAGGTAGTGGGGAGAATAACATCTCAGGGGAGGGGAAAGAAGATCGTCATCGTTAAACACAAAAAGAGAAAAACCTACCACCTGAAACAGGGACATCGACAGTACCATGTCTGGATAAAGATCGAGGATATCATCTCAGCTCAAGGAGGAGAAAGTGGCTCACAAAAAGGCGGGAGGAAGCTCCAGAAACGGGAGGGATAGCGCCGGCCAGAGGTTGGGCGTTAAGCGGTTTGGCGGCCAGACGGTTACGGCGGGGAGCATCTTGGTGAGACAACGGGGAACGAAGATCTTCCCCGGCGAAAACGTGGGGCTTGGCCGAGACCATACCCTCTTCGCCAAGATCGACGGCATCGTTCAGTTTAAGCCCATAAAAAAAGAGAAGAAGAAGGTCAGCGTATACCCTCTAGATGCTCCAGCTTCTTAAACTCTCCCTTCTTCGGCACATCCACCGCTCACGAATCTTTCATAATCTAACCTTGCGTGTGCTGATATGCAATTCGTCGATGAGGTTGCAATCTCGGTCAAAGGAGGTGATGGGGGAAGGGGATGCGTGAGCTTCCGGCGTGAGCGTTTTATTCCCCGCGGCGGGCCGGACGGTGGTGACGGCGGCAAGGGTGGAAACATAATCCTCATGACCAAGGAAGGACTATCCACCCTTCTGGATCTGCGATATCAGCAGCGCTATCGGGCCGCAAACGGTTCCCATGGACGAGGGAAAAACCAAAGCGGTAAGGGCGCTGAAGACCTGATCATCCCCGTTCCCATCGGCACCCTGGTAAAGGATGCTGAAACAGGAGAGATCCTGAAGGACCTGGCGACAGCGGATGAGAGATTCCTGGTGGTCAAAGGGGGCAGGGGAGGACGAGGAAATGCCAAGTTTACCACGTCAACCCGTCAGGCCCCTCGATTTGCCGAACCCGGAGAAAAGGGGGAGCAGCGGCGGCTCCAGTTGGAGCTCAAGCTCCTCGCCGATGTAGGTCTCGTGGGGCATCCCAATGTAGGCAAATCGACCTTCCTGCGCCGAGTATCTGCTGCCCGCCCCAAGGTGGCGGATTACCCCTTTACCACCCTCATACCTTATCTGGGCGTGGTCTCTTACGGGGCGTTCAGGGCCTTTGTTATGGCCGATATCCCCGGACTCATTGCCGGGGCCCATCAGGGAACGGGGCTGGGGAGTCGGTTTCTGCGTCATATCGAGAGGACCCTCCTCCTCGTGCACCTCTTAGACATCTCCGCCGATCCCCTCGAGGACCCGTGGCGTCACTATGAAGAGATCAACGGGGAACTGGGAAAATTTCACCCCTCCCTTTTGGAGAAACCCCAGGTGGCCGTTTTGAACAAGATAGATCTCCCTGCTATAAGAGAGAGGGTGCCTCAGATCAAGGATTCCTTCCGCCAAAGGGGGGTGGACCTCTTGGCCATCTCCGCCATAACCGGCGAGGGGGTGGACGAGGTGGTGCGGGCGATAGGCAAACGATGGGAAAAGTTCAAGGAGACGGACCATGGATGAGCGGGAACTGAGGACAGAGATCATGGGGGGCGTGCAGCGTGTGGTGATAAAGGTCGGCAGCAGCCTCCTTGTCTCCTTGGGCACCGGTTTAAACAAAGGCTTCATCTCTCAGCTGGCAGGGGAGCTGTCGTGGCTCAAGACCAAGGGGATGGAGAGCGTGATGGTCTCCTCAGGGGCTATCGCGGCAGGGATGGAGCGCTTAGGTCTCACCAAGAGGCCCAAGGCCATATCCGAGCTGCAAGCTGCTGCTGCGACAGGCCAGAGCAGTCTCATGCACGTCTATGAGGAGGCATTTTCTCCCTGGGGTCTCAAGGTGGCTCAGGTCCTCATCACCCGCGACGACATGAGGGACAGGAAGAGATACATCAACGCCCGCAATACGTTGCTCACCCTGCTGGATCTGGGTATAATCCCCATTATCAACGAGAACGACTCGGTGGTAGTGGAGGAAATCAAGTTTGGTGATAACGATCTGCTGGCGGCGCTGGTTACCTCTCTGGTGGACGCGGATCTCCTTCTTATCCTCACCGATACCCCTGGATTGTGCAATGGTGATCCGCGCAAAGGGGGAACGCTTATCCCCCTCGTAGAAAAGGTGACCAAAAAGGTAGAAGCAATGGCTCAGGGATCACAGACGGAGGTCGGCACCGGAGGGATGGCGAGCAAGGTCGGAGCGGCAAAACTTGCTGCCCGCTTTGGTGTGCCCACGGTGGTAACCGGTTGCCGAGACCAAAAGGTGCTGGAGCGGATCTTCACGGGGGAACCGGAGGGAACTATCTTTCTGGCCGAAGGACGGAAGCTGGCGGGGAGAAAACAGTGGATCGGCTTTACCCTGAAACCAAAGGGGAGGCTGACCCTCGACAAGGGGGCCGAGGAGGCAATCATGAAGGGGGGAAAAAGCCTCCTCCCTTCAGGGATTGTTACAGTAGAGGGGAATTTCGGCAGAGGAGACCCCGTTTCCTGTCTTGATTCCCGCAAGAAGGAGTTCGCGCGTGGGTTGGTAAATTATGACTCACATGAGCTGCAGCAGATCATGCAGCGGCAGAGCTCTCAGATAGAGAAGGTCTTGGGATATAAATACACTGACGAGGTGATTCACCGGGACAATCTGGTAATCCTCTAGGATGTTGATGTTTTTTAGCAGCTTGCTAGGAGGCAATGATGGATATCGGCAAGGAGGTAAAAAAGATCGCCCAGGGCGCCAGGGAGGCCTCACTGCAAGTGGCCAGGCTTTCTTCAGAGGTGAAGGAGCGGGCCTTGAAGATGATGGCCGATGGCCTCGTGGAGGAGAAAGAGCTTTTGCTGGCCGAAAACCGTAAAGACCTGGAATATGCCGAAAAGCAGGGCCTCTCCAAGGCCATGGTCGACCGCTTGGCCCTTACCAGTGCGGGAATCGAGGGGATAGCCGAAGGGCTGCGTCAGGTTGCGCTCCTCCCCGACCCGGTGGGTGAGGTGATCAAGATGTGGCGCAGGCCCAACGGGCTTGTGGTAGGAAAGATGAGGATACCCCTGGGGGTAATCGGGGTAATCTATGAGGCCAGGCCCAATGTCACCGCCGATGCTGCGGGGTTGTGCCTCAAGGGAGGCAATGCCGTGATCCTGCGCGGGGGGTCTGAGGCGATCCACTCCAATCGTACCATCGGACACATCCTCCAGGATGCCATGGGAAAGGCGGGCGTTCCTCCCGCGGCCATCCAGGTGATCCCACACATTGAGCGGGAGGCCGTGGAGGAGATGCTGAAGATGGAGGAGTTCATAGATGTCATCATCCCGAGAGGGGGCGAAGGCCTGATCCGCTTTGTGGTGGAACACTCCCGGATTCCGGTCATAAAGCACTATAAGGGGGTGTGCCATGTCTTTGTCGACGCCACGGCCGATAAGGAAATGGCGATTAATATCTGCTTCAATGCCAAGGTCCAGAGGCCCGGGGTCTGTAACGCAATGGAGACCCTCCTGGTCCATCAGGACGTGGCTTCGTCATTGCTCCCCCCCATAGCAGAGAAGCTGCAGGAGGCAGGGGTGGAGCTGAGGGGCTGTTCCCGCACGCGCCGCATCCTCCCGGATGTGAAGGAAGCGGCCGAGGAGGATTGGTACGCCGAGTACCTCGACCTAATCTTAGCGGTAAAGGTGGTTGATGGCGTCGGGGAGGCTATTGATCACATCGGCCACTATGGCTCCCAACACACCGAGGCCATCATCACGTCGGACTATACCAATGCCCAGCGATTCCTGCGGGAGGTTGATTCCTCTACCGTCCTGGTTAACGCCTCAACCAGATTCAGCGACGGCTACCAGTTGGGGCTCGGGGCAGAGATCGGGATCAGCACCACCAAGCTGCATGCCTTCGGCCCCATGGGGGTAGAGGACCTCACAACTACCAAATTCATCATCTACGGGGATGGACAGATCAGGACCTCCTAAGGGCAAAGGGCGGAGCATAGGGCTCTTTGGGGGGACCTTTGACCCCATCCACCTGGGACATCTCCGCTGTGCCCAAGAAGTAGGGGAGGCCTTTCATCTCAGCCACGTGATCTTCATCCTGGCCGCCGCCCCCCCGCATAAGGCGGATCGGCCCATCATTGCCACTAAAGACCGCTGGAACATGGTCAAATTAGCCATTGCCGACAACCCATCCTTCGCCCTCTCTGATGTGGAGATAAGGCGGGAAGGGAAATCGTATTCCATCGAGACCATCTCTTACTATCATCGCAACCTTAAGAAGGGGGAAGGGCTTTTTTTTATCTTGGGCGCCGATGCCTTCTGTGAGATAGAGACGTGGAAGGATTACTCTCAGCTCTTCACCCTATGCGATTTTATTGTGATCTCCAGGCCCAATTACAACCCCCTACAGGCGCCGGTGCTCCAATCCGAAGGGTTCACAAAAGAGGGCGCGGAAAAGCGTTTCCTCCACCCTTCAGGGCACTCCGTCTCATTGTTCAGTGTGACCCCCTTTGGAATCTCCTCTACCGAAATCAGAAGGATCGCCAGAGAGGGACGATCGCCCACCTATCTGGTCCCTAAAGCGGTGGAGGAATATATAATAAGCGAAGGACTATACCGAGAGTGAAATATCCCTTTGATTTTTCATCGCCTTTTGCTATAGTATTTATCAGGAAGATGGCTTATGATAAACAGTGAAAAAGGCAAGCATGAGCAAGATGAGGCTCCCTTGTTATCGTCACGTCAGAGGGTTTCACCGTCCTGAAGCCCCACATGATAATTTCCTCTGTGCGGGGCGGGATGGAGCGAACCGCTTCCGAAGAATGCCTGAGTGTCTGGCAAAAAGTACAACACATAGACGAGAATCCCTGGATCATCGAACCCTTGCATCCTTTAAGGAATGTGGTATTGTTATGAGTGGGGGTAAGGACAAACCCTTATGAGGGTTTGGATGAAAGAGGCCTTTAAAGACTCCAAGGAGAAATCGATCTTTTGCGCAAAAGCTGCCCTTGAGAAAAAGGCCTTCAATGTAACCATCTTGGAACTCAAAAGGGTCTCTTCCCTTACCGACTATTTCCTCATCTGCAGCGGCCGTTCCGACCGGCAGGTTCAGGCCATCGCCCAGTTTATCGAGGAGCGGATGGTGGAGAAGGGGGCTCGCCCCCTCGGCGAAGAAGGGATGCGGCAGGGGAGATGGGTCCTCATGGATTATAACGATGTGGTCATCCACATCTTTTATGATCAAGTTCGGCTCTATTACGATCTCGAAGGCCTCTGGATAGAGGCCCCGAGGATAAATCCGCCGGAGGAAAAAGGTTGAGGTGTATATTGCTCTTTGGGGGCAGGGAAAGAACAGGCCCCTTCCAAAACAGACCGTACCGCAGATAAAGGGGGAAGGCTTATGCTCATGAGGATATCTTTTCTTTCCATCATCATTTTCATGGGGGTATTTATCTACCTTTACATTCTCAACCCTGTGGGGGTCACCTTTCAATATTTCACGGGGAGTTATCTTGAGATATCTCTTTCAATCCTGCTTGTCACCTCTTTTCTCGTCGGGGCCCTTATAATCTTCTTTATCTATTCTGTCAGGGACATCAGGAGGATACTCAGGGGACGGAAAGATAAAAAGGATAGGGAGCAACTGTGGAATATATTTTATTCGGCAACCGACGCCCTCTTCAAGAACGATCTGCCCACGGCCGAAAAGCATATTATGAACTACCTCAAGAAGAAATCTGATGACCCCAATGCCTATCTCAAGCTCGCTGAGATTTATCAAAAAGGGGGAAAGATCAAGAAGGCTATTGAAACCCTGGAGATGGCCAGAGATTTAAAGAAAGATCAATTGGAGATACTCTTCATGGAGGCCAAGATATACAAGATGGCTGAGGATTATCCGGGGGCCACGAGGACATTCAAGGAGATCATCCGCCTCAACCCCAAAAACCGAGAGTCCCTGAAGGAGTTGAGGGATATCTATATCGAAGGCAAGGAATGGGAAGAGGCCCTATCGCTTCAGAAAAGGATCGTCAAGATGAGCCCGAAAGGGGAGGTCGACCAAGAGAAAAAGCTACACCAGGGCCTACAATACGAGAGCGCCAAGCGTATGGCTGAAACGGGGAAAGAAGGGCGGGGGATAAAAGAAGTGAAGGAAATCCTCAGAGAAAATTCCTCGTTTATTCCCGCCCAGGTCTTGCTGGGAGAATTGCTGCGCAAAGCCGGGAAGATGAAAGATGCGATTAGGGTTTGGCAGAAGGGATTCGAGAAGAGCCGGGAGATTATCTTTTTAAACAAGTTGGAGGATCTCTACCTCTCTGAAGAACACCCTCGAGGTATCATCAACATCTATCTCGACGCCATTGAGAAAAATCCTGACAACATCGTTATCCCATTCTTTTTTGCCCGGCTCTGCCTGCGACTTGAGATGATTGATGAGGCCCTCGAGAAATTAAAGGATATGGAGGTAAACCTCTCCGATCACCCCTCATATCACTATCTGTTGGCCGAAGTCTATTCTCATCGGGGCGATTATGAGCAGGCCGCGGGGGAATATCGCGAGGGGCTCAAGCTTGAGGGGGGGACGTATGTCCCCTACCGCTGCACCAGCTGCGAGAAAGAGATCAAAAAATGGCTGCCCCTCTGTCCGGAGTGCGGCCAGTGGGGCACCTTTACCGCATGCACCAAAGAGGAGATCAAAGTACCCATTTCGCCTCTTCCTTCTCAATTAATGGCCTGGGATTTTTAGGTGGGTTCTTCCCGAACCTGCCAGTGGTTTTTGGACCTCATTTTCCCTCCTGTTTGTCCTATCTGTCAGACCCTCTTCGGCGGGAAGGGGGAAGACCGCATCATTTGCCCTGAGTGCCAAAAGGCAATCAGACCCGTACGTCCCCCCTACTGCCCCCGTTGCGGCCTTCCTTACCCCGCAGGAGACGGAGGCGGCCGCCTCTGCGGCCCATGTCTGAAGGAAAGGCGGTATTTCGAGGTCCATCGCACCTGCGCCCTCTATGAGGGCGCGCTCAAGGAGGCGATCCATAGATTCAAATACAATGGTGTATTCCCCCTCGTGAGGGTCTTTGGGGACCTGTTGCAATCTGCCCTCCAAACTCTTATCCATGATTATCCGGTGGATGTGATGGTCCCTGTCCCTCTCCACATCCGAAGGTTGAGGGAACGCGGTTTCAATCAAGCCCTCCTCCTGGTCAGGGAGTTGAACAAGAGGACGGGGATCCCCTATCATGAGAGTGTGCTGAAGAAAATCAAGGACACCCCCGTTCAGAGCGCCCTCAAGAAGAGGGAGCGAGGAAAAAACCTCAAGGGGGTCTTTGAGGTAAAGGATGAGGAGGCAATAAAAGGGAAGGCCATCGTGCTGGTGGATGATGTCTATACCACGGGTGCCACAGTCAATGAGTGCTCCCGCACCCTGCTGCGGGGAGGGGCCGAGAGGGTGGCTATCCTTACCGTGGCACGGGCGATATGATACAGTGGATTCCAGTGGAGGAATAAGGAGATGAAGGTGACCAAGATAGCGATGGTCGGGGCAGGGGTTGTCGGTACGGCCCTGGCCTATCTCCTGAAGGAGAAGGGCTATATGCTCGTCGGTATGGCCGATAGGGAAGAGGAACCCTTGAAAAAGGCGGCCTCCCTGGTGGGAGGTGAAGTCCGCACCACCACTGCGCCGGAGGAGATTACACCGGAGGCCGATCTGGTCTTTATCACCACCTCAGACAGTGCCATCCAGGAGGTCTGCGACGGGATCGCCAGCAAGGGTGGCTTTCACTCTATGCAGATCGTGATCCATACCAGTGGATCCCTCCCTTCTACCATCCTTCACCGTGCCCAAGAAAGGGGCGCTTTCACCGCCTCGGTTCACCCCCTGCAGAGCTTCGCCGACGTCAAAGAGGCGGTGAAGATCATCCCCTCCTCGATCTTTACCCTGGAAGGCGACCCCAAGGCCATCCCATCCCTTGCGGAACTGGTGCGGGAGTTGGGAGGTAAACCCTTCCCCATCGAAACCAGGGGGAAACCCCTCTACCATGCGGCTGCCGTGGCGGCGTGCAACTTCCTCGTTACCCTCGTGTACCTCAGCTATCGGCTCTTTGAAGCCATAGGCATCCCCCAAG
>CAYHAB010000264.1:0-2514 GCA_964354505.1 uncultured Thermodesulfobacteriota bacterium | reverse complement strand
TTAATGGAGACATTACGCTGGGCGGTGCGGGCCTTTCGCTGGACACCCTGAAGGAAAATCTCACCGGTACCGGTACTGTACAGATCAAGGAAGGGGAACTCACGTGGCTGAACCTCATCAGCCGCGTTGTCCAGGCTGCGGGCGGCAAAGGGTGGGGAAAAGAGAAGACCACCTTTGATGATCTCACCTCTGCCTTTACCATCAAAAATGGCATGGTCTCTCTCCCGAACCTCCTCATCTCGCAGCAGGATACGGAGATAAAACTTGCGGGGGACATCGGACTGGACGCAAAATTGAAGATGGAAGGTGAGGCCCATGTGCCCGCTTCGGTGACGGGCGACCTTTCAGGCAAGGGCTTGCAATTCTTCGCGGATCAAAAAGGGCGGCTCACCATCCCCTTTAACCTCACCGGGAACGTGAGTGACCCGAAGGTGGGGATCGGTTCGAAATTCATCGAGCAAGGGGTCAGGGGGGTCTTGCAGCAACTCATGAAGCCAAAAAACAAAAAGTAAGGGGGCAATTCATCATTACCATATGGGATCTATAGCGTCGACCCAAGAGATCGTGGAAATCATACGAGAAGACAGGGAAAAGGGCAGAAGCAGGTAACAAAAAAGGGGACGGTTTTTCTGTTTACTCCCCAACCTCGACCTTGATCTGCTTCGGTTTTGTCTCTTCTTTTTTGGGGAGGATCACTCGCAGAATCCCGTCTCTGTGGTTTGCCTTTACCTTCCCCGGTTCAATGGCATTGGGGAGACTGAAAGAAAGGCTGAACCGTCCGTAAGGGCGTTCGAGCCTGTAGTAATCCTCTCTCTTGGTGCCCACCTCTAACTTCCTCTCCCCCTTGATGGTGAGGACATTCCCCTCCACCTTGATGTCAATTGCCTTCTGATCTACCTCAGGAATCTCCATCTTCAGTATAATCTCATCCTCTTTCTCCATGATATCAGCCGCAGGCAACCATGCACCGGCTTCTACATCCTCGGTCCCCCTGGAAAAGGTCTCATCAAAGAGCTTGTTCATCCTCTCCTGCAGGGCCATAAGATCCTTTAGAGGCTCCCATCGCGTTACAACCATATATGATACCTCCTTTATCTCATCAATAGTCGTATTGGAAGGATAATCATCCCCTCCGCCCTTTCAAGCATAAAGGCGTTGACCTAAATTCACATGCTGGATTATGTGCGGGGAATAGAATATAAGCCCTCTTGAGATTACAATACGAGAGGGTTCGTCGGGGCTTTATCCTTATTTCGCCTTACGGCAAACAGGGCAGAGCGCGTAAAAGTCCTTGGGCAAATGGGCGCGGTCGATGATCCAGTTTAATTGAAACAAGGGGGCAAAGGGCTGCCCGCAGGATTGACACGGCTGCATCTTCAAGGTCCGCTTCCACCTTACAATGGTCCGTTCGTCGCCTCGCTCTTCCATCTTGATGCAGTCTGTCGGACAAACGTATACGCACGCCCCGCAGGCGATACAGGCCAGGGGATCCCCAAAGGGCGGGGCTACCTCCCTCGTGTCACCACGGTTGGCGAAGGTGATGGCGTTGGCCCCGACAACTTCTCGACACACCCGCTCACAGAGGCCGCAGAGGATGCAGTCGTCAGCTTCATCTATCACACGAAACCTGGATTCCTCAACCCCCGCGTCCCGGGCCATCGTGCGGATCATCTCGGAATGGGGGGCACGGGCAAGGAGCAATTCCAGGATCATACGGCGGGCGCGCTGCACGTTCTCGGTGCTGCTCGCAACCTCAATACCGGCATCCACAGGGTAGTTGCAGGAGGTAGTCATCCTCGTGCGACCCCCTTTGGTCACCTCCACTAAACAGAGGCGGCACGCCCCATACGGGGAAACAGCCTCGTGATAGCAGAGGTGGGGGATTTCAAAGCCATATTCGAGGGCAACCGAGAGCAGCATCTGCCCCTTCTCAGCCTCCACCTCAAGACCATCGATTTGAAATTTAATAAGTTCCTTCTCAGACATCACGCCACCTTCACCGCATCAGACGGGCACACCTCCCTGCAGGTGCCGCACTTGATGCACTTCGCTTGGACAATCTTATGTGGTACCTTTTTCTCGCCGGTGATGGCCTCAGTCGGACACCCCTTTCTACACTTACCGCAGGCGATACAGGCCTTGGGATCAATGGTATATGTGATCAGTTCCGGGCAGACTCCGGCAGGACACCTCTTGTCCCTGATGTGGGCCTCATACTCATCCCTGAAATAGCGGATGGTGGACAAAACGGGGTTGGGAGCCGAACCCCCCAAGGCGCACAGGGAGGCCTCCGCCGTCACCCAGCCGAGCTCCAGAAGAAATTCTATATCACCCTCTTTCCCCTTTCCCTTCGTTATGCCGTCCAATACCTCATACATCCTTAAAGTCCCGTCACGGCAGGAGGTGCACTTGCCGCACGATTCGTCCTTGAGAAAATGCATGAAGTATTTGGCCACATCCACCATGCAGGTGGACTCATCCATTACGATCATACCGCCGGAGCCCATCATTGAA
>CAYHAB010000263.1:0-3580 GCA_964354505.1 uncultured Thermodesulfobacteriota bacterium | reverse complement strand
CCTCCCTGATAGCAGTGGCGGCACCGAAGATTGCATCGCTCCGTGAGATGCCATTGAAGGAAAAACTCGAAGGTCGTTATTGCCGAACCGGCAATCATTTACTTTTTCAGCTCTTTCACTTCAGACATCTCTTTCCCGGTCCGGCAGCCCGCATCATCATCCAGAACTTGGCCTCTAGCTCTCTCACATGCTTACGCACCATATTCTTCTTTAGAGCCTGCATAGTATCCCCCCTTTCCTCTCAAGTGGGCCTGGGCATGCACAATACGAGCTGATAGTTATATATAAACCTTATGGCAGACTCACGTTCCAATAAAAATTGTAAATAGTAAACAATGAAATGTCAATAGGACTAAGGGTGCAATTTTTACCCCATTGTTTCCGACTGAAGAGATTATAAAAAATAGAGCCCCCTCTCCTCATTCCATCTGCCGCAGCGCTCCCTACGGAGGAAGGCTTTGTATTGTCCGACGAGAGAAGATATGATAGATTATGCCTACAAGGAGGATCATCTCAATGGCAAGGGAAAAAAGAGAACCGGCTCTTCAATTATTTGCGAAAAAGCGCCTCGCCTTCATGGCGATAATTATATCGTTGATAAGCTGCGCCATTGCCGTGGCATACATCTTTGCTATGCGTTCAGGGGAATCAGCAGCAACGTCCCGCCCCGACCATTGGGCATCGCCGCTTCAACGAAAAGGTCTGCCGAACCTCCACCAGGTGACGCCTGAGATATACAGGGGCGCGCAGCCGACAGCCCTGGGGATGCAACAACTCAAGGCGATGGGCGTCAAGACCGTGGTCAACCTCCGTTCTTTTAATGTAGCATTATTTCTTGATTTATTTACAGCAACATCTTTTGCCGCGCAGGCCGGCCTCGACAATTCCATTTTATTTCTGGATAAGCACGAGCCAAATAACGCCGATAATTTCGGCGGTTTCACGGGCCAGTCCTGGCAGGCCGAAGAAAAAGAAAAAGTCCTCGGTTACCTGAAAACCATTCAGGAAAAGGCGCCGGGGTTGCTGCGAAGGGCCACTATCTACCGTCCGCTCAAACTTTACCGCCATAACACCATGGGCAAATTTATTATCAGCCCGAACTTACGCGCAGAAAACGCCATAGTCTTTACGGACCTATTTTTTCAAGATCCCCGTGGGCTCAAGATAGTCGTGCACGAAACAGCCCATCTTGCCGATAGCAGCCTGAAAGTTACAAACAGCAAGGAATGGGTGAACCTTGTGCGGCCCAGGATAGAGAAAGTAAAAGCGCGTCTGAAGAAAGAAGGCCTCACGCTTATTGAGGCCATCTGGGTCAAGCAGGTTAATAGAGAGGATTTGGCGCACGAAGAAGGATTACCGAGCCTGTACGCGGCAAGCGACGAAATGGAGGCGCTGTCTGAATATGCCGCTAGTATTGTTACTGCAGAATCAGTAGCCGTGCCTCAGTCTATTAAAGCCTTTATTGAGTCAAGGCTCCTGTCGGCATCAGTCAAGCCGGATGAATCAACGCGCTATTTCCATGAGGGCCTCTCA
Organism: uncultured Thermodesulfobacteriota bacterium; assembly: GCA_964354505.1. Taxonomy (GTDB): domain Bacteria; phylum Desulfobacterota; class B13-G15; order B13-G15; family RBG-16-54-18; genus RBG-13-52-11. The sequence goes on along the minus strand of CAYHAB010000263.1, from coordinate 2,047 downwards.
TACCTTGTGCTTAAGCAATCCGATAATGCGCTCGCTTCTTTTGATCGCGCGATAAAGCTTGACCAGGGTTTTGCCTCGGCATATGAAGAGCGCGCCAAGGTCTGGCTGCAGAAGGGGGATCCGGACAAAGCGATCTCAGATTTATCTCAGACGATTAACTTAGGCTCTGTAAAATCCGAATCCATACGATATGACCGCGCTGAGTTGTTGAGCAAGAAACAGAAATGGGATGAGGCGATCGCCGATTATAGCACGGTCATAGAACGCAATCCGGCCTGGTCATACCCTCTTATAGGGAGGGGCAAGGCATGGACAAACAAAAAAGAGTACGACAAGGCCATTGCAGATTATGATAAAGCCATTAAGGCTAGCCCGGAGAATGCCTATGCTTATCTCCTGCGCGGCGACTGCAAGCGTTTAAAGAAAGACGTTGACGGCGCAATAGCCGATCTTTCCAAGGCAATAAGCATTAAGCCCGACTATGCGGCCGCGTATTTCTGGAGGGGCATAGCTTACAGCGCAAAGCAGGACCCCTTGAACGCAAACAAGGATCTCCAGGAGGCCCTACGGCTTGAGCCACAATTAAAGAATAACGTCGAGCCGCTGCTTAAGGATATCGAAGCCACCCTTTCTAAGCAAAAGGCTGTAAATAATTAGACCTTATGACACATTGCCGTTCCAATAAAAATTATAAATAGTAAACAATGGAATGCCAATAGGGCTAAGGGGGCGGGTATTTACCTCATTTGTCTTGGCTTAAGAGACGATAAAAAATGGAGAACCGCTTTCCACCTCATCAGCCAACCCCAGCCCTGAGCAAGGAGGCTTTGTATTACCCGAGGACAGAAGATGTGATAAATTAGATCGAAAGGAGGATTGTCTCAATGGCAAGAAAAAAAAGAGAACCGGCTGTTCAATTGTTTGCGAAAAAGCGCCTCGCCGTCATGGCGATAATTATATTGTTGATAAGCGGCTCAATTGCCGTGGCGTATATCTTTGCTATGCGTTCAGGGGGATCAACCGCAACGTCCCGACCAGACCATTGGGCATCGCGGCTTCAACGAAAAGGCCTGCCGAACCTCCACCAGGTGACGCCTGAGCTGTACAGGGGCGCGCAGCCGACAGCCCTGGGGATGCAACAGCTCAAGGTGATGGGCGTCAAGACCGTAGTCAATCTTCGTTCCTTTAACTCGGACAGGCGTGAGCTTGGCAAGACCGGCCTGGGATACGAGCACATCTATATGAAGACATGGCGTCCGGAAGAGAAAGATATCATCCGCTTCCTGCAAATCGTCACGGACAAAGACCGCGCTCCGGGATTCGTCCACTGCCAGCACGGCGCAGACAGAACAGGCCTCATGTGCGCGATCTATCGGATAGCGGTCTGCAACTGGACCAAGGAAGAGGCGATCCAGGAGATGACGCAGGGTGGCTTTGGGCATCATACCGTCTGGAAGAATCTCATCAAATTTATCGAAGACCTCGACATCGATGCAATCAAGAAACAGGCCGGGATCGAAACCGCAAGCATCCCATCAACCAGTAAGATCAGGGGATAAGATAAATCAGCAGAGAGCAATCATTAATAGCCTACCTCTAACCCAGCCCCGCACAAGGGACGTTATGTTGCCTGAGATGGATGGACAATAGCCCCCCTTCAGTATTTCGCTCTTTCAATCTCATGACTATTATTGACAGCCTCAGTAAAATTGCTTCATAATAAAAATACAAATCTTAAACGCATCCATCCGTATTTGAAAAAAATTTCAGCGTTAAAATCTTATTTGTGTCGGTTTGTATCAATATCTCTTTGCAGAAAGATTCTAACTAGAAAATAACCCGTAGCACCTCGTCAATTTCTCTCAAGGCCTTGATGATCCCTGAGGCAGCGCTCGAGGTAAGGCTCTTCATATCCATGCCTAATACTAGATCTGAGACATTATCGAATGCCCCCTTCACGTCCAGGTCATCGTCCATCCGCTCGCGAAAGGCATTATTGATCTTCCGTGCCACCTCTGCGTTAGCATCCACACCCGTGGTAGGACCC
>CAYHAB010000262.1:0-2738 GCA_964354505.1 uncultured Thermodesulfobacteriota bacterium | reverse complement strand
CTGCCCCTGATCATGGTCGGCCAGAACCTCCAGGGGAAACACGCCGAGGCACGGGCGGAGGAGGAGTTCCGGACGACCCAGAAGACGTTCGCCGATGCCGAGGCGACCATGCGGCACCTCGATGCCCAGGATGCCGAGCTCATTCGGCAGACGGCCCTGCTCCGTGCCCTCGTCGAGCGACTGCTGCCGGCCGAGGAGGTGCAGCGGATCGAGGCTCCCTTCGAGGCTCCCTTCAAGGGAGCGTCTAACGCTGCCGTGCCGTGACGGGGCACGCGGCAAGAACGCGAGGCCTACTGGGCGCCCCGCTTGACGATGCGGTGGTTGTACGAGTCGGCAACGAGGATGATGGACCCGCTGACCGCGACGCCGCCCGGGTTGACGAACTGGTCGGGGCCGTTCCCCTGCGAGCCGACCTGTGAGACGTACGCCAGGTCCGACGCATTGCGCCTGACGATCCGACCATTGCCGGTGTCGGTGACCCACAGGCTCGCGCCATCGGTGGCGACCGCGATCGGGAAGCTGAACTGGTCGTTCCCTGTGCCCTCCGCACCGATCTGCGTGACATAGCCCAGGTCCGAGGCCTTGCGCCTGACGATCCGGTTGTTGCCGGAGTCCGCGACGTAGATGTACGTCCCGTCGGTGGCGATACCGATCGGGTAGATGAACTGGTCGTTCCCTGTGCCCTCGGCACCGATCTGCGCGACGTAGCCCAGGTCTGAGGCCTTGCGCTTCACGATCCGGTTGTTGCCGGAGTCGGTGATGTACAGGTAGGTACCGTCGCACGCGACGTGCGAGGGCGAGGAGAACTGGTCGTTCCCCGAGCCGGCACCGCCGATCTGCGCGACGTAGCCGAGGTCAGAGGCCTTGCGCTTCATGATCCTGCTGTTGTCGGTGTCCACCACGTAGAGGTCGGCGCCACAGACAGCGATACCGTTGGGGTTGTTGAATTGGTCGACGCCGTCGCCCTGGGTGCCCCACTGGGCGACGTACGTGAGGTCGGCAATCAGGCGCTTCTGGATCCGGTGGTTGGCGGAGTCCGCCACGTAGAAGTTCGTGCCGTCGGCGGCGACCTGGGTCGGCAACGCGAACTGGTTGACACCGGCGAACGACTGGCTGCCGATCTTCCTTTCGTAAGCCAGGGTGACGGCCTTGCGTTTGACGATCCGGTTGTTGTAGGTGTCGGCGACGAAGAGCGCAGTGCCCTTCACGGCCACCGAGGACGGGGACCTGAACTGGTTGTTCCCCGAGCCCAGCGTCCCGACCTTCGATACGTAGGCGAGATTGGAGGCCTTTCTCTTGACGATGCGGTTGTTGCCCGTGTCGGCGACGTACACGTACGTGCCGTCGGTCGCGACACCGCCCGGCGCAGCAAACTGGTTCGTTCCGGAGCCCATTGTCCCGACCTGCGTGACGACCGCCAGGCTGGACGCCTTCAGCTTCACGATACGGTTGTTCTGCGTGTCGGCAACGAAGACGCTGGTCCCGTCGGCGGCCACGCCCTGGGGAAGTTCGAACTGGCCCTTTCCCTTCCCCTCCGTCCCGATCTTCGCCACGTAGGCAAGGTTGGACGCCTTTCGCTTCACGATGCGGTTGTTGCCCGTGTCGGCGACGTAGACGAAGCCGCCGGCGACCGCGATCCCGCGCGGATGAACGAACTGATCGTTGCCGCTGCCTCGGGTACCCACCTGGGCCACGTAGGCCAGGTTGGACGCCTTCCGTTTCACGATGCGGTTGTTGCCCCAATCGGCCACGTAGACATAGGTGCCATCGGTCGCGATCGCATAGAACGTGCGGAACTGATCGTTGCCGCTGCCAAAGCTGCCGATCGAAGCGACGAACGCGAGGTTCGAGGCCCGTCGCTTCACGATCCTGTAGTTGAAGGTATCCACGACGTAGACGTATGTGCCGTCGGTGGCGACGCCCCCCGGCTGGTAGAAGTCGTTCTTGCCAGCTGGATCGCCCACGCTGGCGACGAACGGCATCACTGCGGAGGCATCCCCCGCCGCCGTGACCGGCGGGGGGACGGCGTCCAGCACGACACCAAGGCTGATGACCATCACGACGACGCCAACGGCGGTTGTGACGAAGCGACGCATGGCTCCCCTCCGACGCGCCAGTGCGCCTCCCCCGACCACGCCGGGGCCCGGCGCACGTCTGGGCACCACGCTAGCACCGCCGGTTGCGGCGTCAAGCGAGTTCCGGGCGCGTGCCAACCTGCTCGGGCGCTTCAGGTAGCCGGCGCCGGATGGCGGCGCTGGTTGCCGCCGCGCTCCACTGCGGGTGTGCTGCCGCAGTGCGGGTCCGAGCGAGCTTTGCCTCCGCCGGTCGGCCGCCGGTCTGTGAGTCAGTCGTCTTGCCTTCGCGTCCGGCGGCCGGGTTTGCCCGAGGCGCACGACCGCGACCAGCTGGCGGAGGTGGCCGGCCACCTGGCTCCGTCTCCGGTCATGGCTGTGCTCCCGGCGCACAGACGGAGCCATCCGGCGCCGTTCGTGGTCGTTCTCGTGCGTGAGAGGCAAGCCCTTGACGACGAGGCGGGGTCTGCACGGGGCCGCACCACCCGGCCCGTCACGGTGGTGCGTTCCACGCAAGGCAGGTCAGCCGGGCATCGCCGCGCTTGCACAGCGGTCGCCAATCCGGCGCGAGCGGGCACCCTGGCATCCACACACCCCGGCGCGAGCGGGCACCCTGGCATCGGGCACCCTGGCATCGGGCACCCTGGCATCGGGCACCCTGGCATC
>CAYHAB010000261.1:0-3916 GCA_964354505.1 uncultured Thermodesulfobacteriota bacterium | reverse complement strand
CAAGTATCCGCAGGATCTCCTGTGGAACGGCCTGCTCGGCTTGTTGCTGGTCCTCGGCGGCGTGACGATCTTGTTCTTCGCGAAGCGCCGGCAGTATATTGCCTTTTTCCCCGTCGCTGCCATCGTGATGATGGGCTTTATCTTTACCTTCACCAGCCATATCGCGCCTACGTATCTCAGATATACGACGCCGAACGATTTTTGCGCAAAGGTCGCCGCAACGGCAGGGAGCGAGGCGGAGTTGATATCTTTTCGGTGTCAGGATGAATTCATCATCAATGAGCTCGATCGGATGATCCAGAATATCGATGAGGAATCAGATCTGGATCGCTATCTCGCAGGGGGAAAGCAGGTTTACATCATCATGGATGGAAAAGATTTTTTAAGGCTCAAAGACGAAAAACCTCAGCTGCAGTTGGTGACCCTCCAGGAACACTTTTTGAAGATGAAGAGGTCTGTTGCCCTCGTCACCAATACAGTCAACCAGTAAAAGCTATGAGGTCTAGGAGAGCTCGTATCAGTTCCACGACTTTATTGACATTTAAGGGATGAAAATGAAAAGATCAATGTTGTTCCTTTTTATCTTGCTTGCCTTCGGGGGGATCCTATTCTTTTACAATATAGGAGGGTGGGATCTCTGGAACCCCGATGAACCCCGGTATGCCCAGGTCGCCAAGGAGATGCTGCAGGGAGAGGGATGGATCATCCCCCACCTGAACAGCGAGGTCTACCTTGACAAGCCTCCTCTCTTCTTTTGGCTGATGGCCGCAGCAGCCAAGGTTATAGGGGGCATGAATGAGTTTGCAGCCCGCTTTCCCTCCGCCCTCTTCGGATTGCTCACCCTCCCGCTCCTCTTTTTCCTCGGCAAGAAACTCTTCAGTGAAAAGGTAGGATTTTTGGCAGCCTTGATCTTGGCTACCAATATAGAATACTTCTGGCTCGTTCGCAGGGCCAGCATAGACGCCACCTTGACCTTCTTCACCACAGCAGCCATCACACTCTTGTACATAGGTTTCTATCAACAGCGCGGTCGGTGGATCCTGTATCTGCTGGCCTATCTGGCCATCGTCCTGGCGGTGCTCGCCAAATTACAGGTCGGCCTGATCGTGCCCGTCTTGGTGGTGGGTGGGTATTTCCTCGTGCAGCGGGATATGCGGTTCTTTAAAGACCCCGCCCACATCCCGGGGATTGCCCTCTTTGTAGCCTTCATCGGGGGATGGCTCGCCCTGGCATATCTCTCTGGAGGGGCAGATTATCTATGGGGGCTCCTGTATCAGAAGACCTCATCGAGATTGCTCGGAGAAACATCACATACGAGGCCCCTCTACTACTACCTGGTGAATTTCCCCGGCAACTTCATCCCCTGGATCTGCTTTCTCCCCTCTGCCATGATATATGGTCTTTCTGCCAAGGGGAGAAAAAAGGAGTTTATCTTCGTCTTCTTCTGGTTTGTGGTCATCTTCGTCTCTTTCAGCCTTTTCAAGGCCAAACGGGAGCTCTACCTTTTGCCCCTCTATCCGGCTGCCGCCCTGATGGTGGGATATCTCCTATCGGAATTTCCCCTCGGCGCACAAGGGGCCGAAAAGCGACTCGTCTCCTTCCCCTTCATGGTCTTGATAATAGCCTTGGCCTTAGTGGCCATCAGCCTCCCCATTGTGGCGGCCTTAAAAGGAAGCCTCTATCTAAAGCACCCTTGGGAGATTGGTTTGATCACCGCCTTCATCCTCGGCGGAGGTGGATTCCTTGCCTTCCTCGCCCACCACGATCGCCGCCGCGATCTCCCTTTCTATATCATCGTCGCCACGGTCTTTGCCTTATGCCTCTATGGTGCGACACGTATTTCCCCGGAGATCAACAGGTATAAATCCGCTCGTCCCCTCTCTCAGGCCATCGTCAGTGCTATGAAGCCGGGAGATCAACTAGGGATCTATCAACTGGAAGGAGCGAATTTTATATACTATACAGGTTACAACCAGATGAGATGGCTCGAAGAAGAAGTGAGACTTAAAGAGTTTCTTCGCTCGCCGCAACGGGTCCTCTGCATCATGCGAGAGAAACATTATAAGCTGCTGGAGCAAGACCCCGCCCTTGCTATCTTTGTGGTCGCCACTGGGCAGGTGGGTTCCAAAAACGTGGTCGTGATCAGCAACCGTCAACTACCGTAAGGAGGATTGAGAGATGAAGATTCCGCTATTGGACCTCGCACGGCAATACCCCAAGATAAAAGAGGAATTGTATCGGGAGTGGTCTCACCCGCTGGAGACCATGAAATTGCTCGAGGGGGATAATGTGGCGGCATTTCAAAATGAGATAGCCGCATATCTCAGTGCAAAATATGCCTTCGGCATGGCCTCAGGGTCTGATGCCCTTCTTTTAGGATTGGTGGCATGCGGCATTGGAGAAGGTGATGAGGTCATCCTCCATGCCAATGCCTTTGTCGCCGATGTAGAGGCAATCCGGTGGGCCGGCGCAAAACCCGTGTTGGTCGATATGCAAGAGAAGGACTTTGGCCCGGTGCCCGATCAGATCGAAAAGGGGATCACCAAAAAGACTAGGGCCATCTTGGTGGTCCACATGTACGGGCACCCCGTTGACCTGGAACCTGTTGTGGAGATCTGCAAGCGAAAGGGCTTACTGCTTATCGAAGATTGCTCCCATGCCCATGGGGCAGAATACAAAGGGAAAAAGGTAGGTACATTTGGTGTGGTGGGATGTTTTAGTTGCGGGGTGGTGAAGAACCTGAATGCCTTCGGTGATGCAGGGTTTTGCATCACCGACGATCCTGCTATCGCCGAAAAACTGAATCTGCTCCGGGTGCACGGACAAAAGGAGAAGAACCAACATAACTTTTACGGTTTCAACAGCCGCCTTGATGAACTTCAGGCGGTGGTGCTGAGGATAAAGCTGAGAGACCTGGATAAGGATAACAAAAGAAGAGAGGAGATCGCCCGAAGCTACGCAGAGGTCTTTTCCTCGCTGAATGCAGTCACTCCCCCTCCCATGGATAAAGACAAAAAGAGCGCCTACCATCGCTATGTCCTCAGGTCTCCTCGGAGGGATGAATTGATGAAATATCTCCAGTCTCAGGGGATCGGGGTAGGTATCCAATATTCTACCCCCTTGCACAAGCAGATTGCATGGAAAGAAAAGGGCTATGGAGACTACCACCTGCCGGTAGCTGAACGGGTCGCGGCAGAGATCCTCTCTATCCCCATGTACCCTGAATTGCGGGAAGAGGAAATAGAATATATCATCGCCAAGATCAAAGAGTTCTCCCAGGGAAAACCATGAAGACAAAGCCAACAGTCTCCATCGCTGTCCCCCTCCATAATGAGGAGGGAAATGTAGAACCCCTCTACCGGGAGATACAAGGGATTATGAAAAAGATCGGCCTGCCCTATGAGATCGTGCTGGTAAACGACGGAAGCACGGACAGGACGGGAGAACTCCTGAGAAGGCTGAAGAAAAACTCCCATAGTCTCAGGATCATTGAGCTGGAGGGAAATTTTGGCGAGGCGGCGGCCCTGTCCGCCGGCTTCCGCTACTCCCATGGGGATTGGATCATCAACATGGATGGTGATGGGCAAAACGACCCCAAAGATATCCCGGCCTTTGTCCAAAAACTTAAAGAAGGGTATCGAGCGGTGACGGGGTGGCGAAGGGATCGTCAAGAGTCTTACTGGATTCGTGTCTTTCCCTCCCGCGTGGCAAATTGGATGATCTCCCAGATAACCGGGGTGCGGGTGCACGACAACGGGTGCGGGCTCAAAGGATATGAAGCATCCCTGGTGAGAGGGTTTTCCATCCCGCATGGATTCCACCGCTTTCTGCCTGCCCTGTTTGGGGTAAAACGGAGGGAGGTGGCCGAAGTCAGGGTCAAAGATCGAAGGAGGCAACATGGGACCTCTCACTATGG
>CAYHAB010000260.1:0-6663 GCA_964354505.1 uncultured Thermodesulfobacteriota bacterium | reverse complement strand
AACTTTAAGGAAGGAAAGGGAGGGATGCGTCGTTTACACCCGCTGGAGGGATTCACCGTCACGTTTCTGGGGATCATCATCCTCCTGATTATCCTCTTGTTCCCCCATTTCCCCCACGGATGGACGCTGCTCGCACAATTTATCCCCCTCGTCTTTCTGGCATTGCTCGTCTCAGAAGTCAGGTGGCGGTGGGGAGAGATAAAAGCAATACGTTTTATATGCGATTTTTCCCCCATTGTCTTCGTCATCGTCACCTATGAGCTGCTGGGGGGGCTCATCCCCTATGTGCGCCCTGATGTCGACGACCTCCTCATCAGGATTGACCTGGCCCTCTTCGGGGTGCATCCCACCGTCTGGCTGGAGAGGTTCTTCGTACCCTGGCTGGCGGACATCCTCGCGTTGGCCTATGCCTCATATTACTTCATCCCGGTAGTTTTGATCGGCATCCTCTACTTCCGCGGGAAGGAAGAAGAATTCTCCCTGACCATCTGCACCCTCGTACTGGGATATTATCTCTCCTTTGTTGGGTATATCACCATGCCCAGCATCGGCCCACGGTTTACCCTGGCCTCCTTGCAGCAGGTCCCCATCAAGGGAGGAGCCATCTTGAACTCCGTAGTCAATATCCTCAACTCCCTCGAAGGAAACCCGAGGGATTGCTTCCCCAGTGGGCACACCCAGATGGTCTTGATCTCCCTCTGGTTTGCCTTTAAGTATAAGCGCCCCCTCTTCTGGATCTACCTCCCCATCTGTACTGCACTGATCTTCTCCACGGTATACCTGAGATACCACTATGTAATCGATCTTGCCGCCGGGTTCACCTTCGCGGGAATAACCCTGCTGCTCGGCAACAGGCTTTGGGCATGGTGGGCTAAAGGGGTGACTGAAAGATCCGGTAAGCCTTGTATCTCTTCCCCCCCAAGGCCTCTATCCCCTTCTGCATGAGGTGATTGTCCTCTAATATCCAGGACATCTCTCCCTCATGATACCCTTTGGCCGACCCCCGCCGGAATAGCTCCATATAAAGGAGGGTTTCAATCCCTCGCTTCCGGTACTCCGCTTTGACCCCCAGGAGCAACACCCTGAGGGCATGAATCTTTCTGGAATAGTAAAGAAACTTCAGCAGACCCAGGGGGCCCAGCCTCCCGTTGAGCCTCTTGAGAACGACGTTGTAGTTGGGCAGCCCCAGGGCAAAACCTACCGGCTCATCCCCGATTTCAGCAAAGAGGGCAAGGTCGGGGACCACGAGGGACTTCATTTTTTTGACCATGAGATTCATCTCCTCGTCGGTCAGGGGGACAAATCCCCAGTTATCCTGCCAGGCCCCATTGTAGACCTCTTTGACCCGTGTCACCTCCTTGTTGAGCTTCCTGAGGTCAATGGGGCGGATAGTGAGTCCTGGAACCCTCTTCATGACGCGGTCGCTGATTCGCAGCATGCGCTGGGGTATGCCCTCATCGTCGACCATGAAGTCGGCGTAGAGGTCCTTGGCCTTCTGCAGGCCGCAGCCCTCCAATAGTTCCTGATAATAAGGGGGGTTATAGGGCATCATAAAAAAGGGCGAGGAATCAAATCCGTCGATGAGGAGGCCGCACTCATCGTTCGTGGAGGGGCTCACTGGCCCCATCACCGTCTTCAAACCCCTCGCTCGCAAAAACCCTTTGACCTGATCTAACAGGGCGCGGGGTACCTCGATGTCATTGACGGACTCGAAAAAGCCAAAGAACCCGACCTTCTCCCGGCGAAAATCGATATAGTTCTGGTCGATGATGGCTGCTATGCGCCCTGCGACAGTGCCGTTTTTTTCCGCCACATAAGGGACGATCTGGGCATGGTGTAGAAAGGGGTTCTCCTGGGAAAAGAGAAAGGCATGTTCCTTGAGCAGGGGAGGAACCCAGTTGGGATCACCCCTGTAAATCCCCCAAGGCATATGGAGAAAGGTCTTTAACTCCCCCTTGGTCTTGACCTCTTTTATTACGATGCTTCCGGTGGACATCTCAGATGACGCCCAGTTGCCGCCCCGCCCGTCCAAAGGCATCCAAGATCTTGTCCAGCTGCTCCTCAGTGTGAGTGGCCATATAGCTGGTGCGCAGCAACTCCCTCCCCGGGGGGACAGCGGGAGAAACAGTGGGGTTCACAAATACTCCGTATTCCTGCAAAAGCCCGCACATCTTAAAGGTCTTGATCTGATCGCCGATGATGATGGGGATAATAGGCGTCTCACTGCTGCCTGTGTCAAAGCCGAGCTCCTTGTACCCCTTCAGCATCTTGCGGGTGTTGTGCCAGAGCCTCTCCCGTCGCTCAGGCTCATTTTGAATGATATCGAGGGCGACGCTCACCGCTGCCACCAGGGGAGGCGCAAGGCTGGCGCTGAAGATGAGGGAGCGGGCGTGGTGCCTGACATAGTTCGCAACCTCTTTGGAGGCAACAATGAACCCCCCGATGGCAGCTAAAGACTTGCTGTAGGTGCCCATGATCATATCCACCTCATCCTCCATGTGGAAGTGCTCGGCAGTCCCCCTTCCGCCCTCCCCCAATACGCCAACGGCGTGGGCGTCATCCACCATGACCCGCGCCTCATACTTCCTTGCGAGCGCTATAACCTCAGGCAAGGGCGTGATATCCCCCTCCATGCTGAAGACCCCATCCACGACGATGATTTTTCCTGCCTTGTCGGACGTGCTGCTGAGCACCCGCTCCAGATCCTCCATATCGTTGTGCCGGAATTTCTTTACCTTCCCGAAGGAGAGACGACAGCCATCGAGGATGCTGGCGTGATCGAATTTATCCAAGATGACGGCGTCATTCCTCCCCACAAGGGCTGAGATGGCGCCGAGATTGGTCTGGTATCCGGTGGCAAATACCACCGCGGCATCTTTGTGAAAAAAGGCCGCCAACTTTGCCTCGAGCTTCTCGTGGATATCCAGGTTTCCGTTAAGAAACCGGGAACCCGCGCAGCCAGTACCGTATTTCTCCACCGCCTTGATGGCTGCCTCTTTCACCTTGGGATGGTTGGCGAGGCCCAAATAGTTGTTGGAACCCGCCATGATGAGCTTTCGCCCGCCGACGATCACCTCGGTATCCTGGGCTGATTCTATCTCACGGAATAAAAAATAATAACCGGCGGCCTTGATCTTATCTGCCTCTGTGAAATCATAACACTTGGCAAAAATATCCATTACTCGCACCCCCTCATAACCATCCTTTTTCTTTATACCATCTGAGGGTAACCCTCACCCCGGCTTCCAGGCGAAAGCGGGGACGGAATCCGAGCGTTTTCTTGGTCTTGCTTATATCACAAACCCAGTTGCGCTGACTAGCCTCGGCGCATTTGCTCCGATGGAAAGATGCCGGTCTTCGCCTCACAAATCCCCACCCATCTGCCGCCGCGGCATAGCACCAGGCGGCCCAGACGGGGATGTGGATCTTACGCAGTTTGACGTGGAGCGCAGAAGATACCGCATCAGCGAAAAAATCCAACGAGTATCTTTCACCATCCGCTATGAAAAAGACCTCTCCGGAGGAGTGATCCCGTGTAATGGATAACATGAGGGCCTGAACAAGGTCCTCGACATAGCAGAAGCTCAAAAATATCGGCTCCTTGCCCAACAGGGGAAAGTAACCCCTGGATATGACCTTGAAATATTCGAACATATATGCATCCCTAGGGCCATAGATGGCGCACGGGCGCAGGATCGTTACAGGGAACTTGTCCTGGCTGCCGAGGACTATCTCCTCCCCATGCAATTTGCTTTCCCCGTAAGGGGAAACAGGACATGGAGGATCCTCCTCTTTCTGCGGCCTCTCCGGTAGAGAGGGGCCTGCCGCAGCCTGGCTCGAGAGATAGACAAATCGCTTGAGCCCCCGGACCTCCCGGGCTGCATCTACCAGCCGCTCCGTTCCGTCCTGGTTGATCCGGTAAAAATCCCTCCTGCGCAGGGCCTTCGTTGCCCCGCCCAGGTGGAAGATATGGGAAAATCCCTTCAGAGAAGGTAAACCCTTCTCCCCGAGCAGGTCTCCGTAGACGAGCTCCAACCTTTTGCCCCTTAACCAGCGCAGATTACTATCTTCTCGTATAAGGGCAGCCACCTCGTACCCTTTCCAGAGGAGCTCATCCACGAGATGGCTTCCAATGAACCCTGTGGCTCCAGTGACGAGAACACGCTCACTCACAATTCATCCCCCAGATCGGAAATCAAAAATCTAGGCCCTTATACCACACCCCCGGGGAAAAGACAACGTAAAGATGAATATGGAGTTAGAGCGCAACATTTGACTTTAGACGGCCACTATAATAAAGTTCCTATTATGGCAAGGTCTTTGAGAGTATCTTTTAAAAATGCCGTCCATCCGCGCGAGGCAACAGGGAACGAAAATATTTTCCGTTTCTAACGAGAGAGGCTAATTTTCGTCATGATTCATGCTGCCGTCCCGCAAGCAGCTAAGTGATGTGATCTCAAGATCAAAACAAGGGGAAAGACTCTGACCATGATAGATACGATATTGAAACCCCTGGGAACAGGCAATGTCAAATGTTGAACACTGGTCCAAACTTGAAGCGGATTGCTGATCTCCTCTTTGAAGTAGGGATATTGAAGAGAACTCCTAGAACCGGTTACCGCTTTCTGGGCACGGGAGAGGAATCGGTGGCCGAGCATCTCTTCAGCACCGGCTTCATCGGATATGTCCTGGCCCAATTGTATGGGGGGGTTGACGCCTTTAAGGTTCTCAAGATGTGCCTCTTCCACGACCTCCCCGAGGCGAGGACAGGAGACCAGAACTACGTCTACAAAAAGTACGTCCGGGTAGATGAGGAGCGGGCAGCCGAAGATCTGGCTGCAGGGCTCCCCTTTGGCGATGAGATCAAAGGCCTGATCACGGAGTTCAATGCCCAACAGACGCAAGAAGCCTTTCTCGCCCACGATGCCGACCAACTGGCGTTGCTGCTGCAACTCAAAGAGCACAAAGACCTGGGGAACCGCTATGCCGATGCGTGGCTTCGCAACAACGCCAAGCGGTTACAGACAGACGTGGCCAAGAGACTGGCTGAAGCCATCCTGCAGACCGACCTGTCCGCATGGTGGTTTAAGGAGGAAGACGCGGACTGGTGGATAAAGGGAAAGTAACAAGGAGCCGCGGAGTGGTGGGTGAAGGGGAAGTAGAGAAGTTTTTCGCCATCGGTGACATCCATGGTAATCTGTCACACCTCGAGCAGCTGATGGAGGAGATTAAACCCGCTCTAAACCTGCAGAAGGATACCCTCGTTTTTTTGGGGGACTACATCGACCGCGGGCCCGATTCCAAGGGGGTTGTGGACTTCATCCTCCAGCTACGAAAGGACCTCCCGCATGTGATCGGTCTCAAGGGGAATCACGAGGACATGTTCCTCGACTGGGTCCTCAACGGGAGAAACTATGACCTCTACCTCTACAACGGCGGCGGCGGCACCATCAGAAATTATTCTCTGGAAGGCGAGTTCAAGCTCCCCCAAGAGCACCTCGATTTCTTCACCTCGCTGCTTTTGTACTATGAGACGGAGGAATACATCTTTGTCCACGCGGGGTTGAGGGGGGGCATCCCCCTGGAAGAGCAGGACCCCCGCGACCTGCTCTGGATCAGGGATGAGTTCATCCTATCGCCCCACAACTTCGGCAAGATAGTAATCTTCGGGCACACCCCCCTGCAGCGGGTATTTATAGCACCCAATAAGATCGGCATTGACACCGGCGCCGTCTACGGGGGGACCCTCACCTGCCTGGAACTCCCCGCCCGGCGATTCTACAGCGTTTGACCCCTTATCCGAGGGACCCGATGCGGACCCCCCGCACCTGTTTGCGGAACTGTTGGCTTTTCTCTGTCCACAGGGCCTGATTATCAGGGGTGATCTCCCCGATTTCAGTGCCCGGCAGGTTAGCCAGCTGCTCTTCTTTGATCCCAACAGCCCGTAGCGCCTCTGCTCTCCACTGGGGCAGCATCGTCATCACACGATCTGCCCCCCCTGCGGCGAAGAGGTGAGCGCAGATGGAGATGATCCCCGTATCCTTTCCCAGGCAGGCCACCTGCGCCCCCTGGATGGCATAGCCGTTGCCGTTGAAGGAGACGGCCAGCCCCCCTCCCCCCTTGACCAACTCCAGGGCCTGGAGATCGGTGATGCTGTCCCCCACGTACATGACCTCGGAGGCCTCGGCACCGGCCTTCTGCAGGATGTCCCTCACCGCCGACGCCTTTGCCTCACCCCCAATAGGATTTACCTCCTCTAAGGCCTTGCCAATCTTCATGCCGGCCAGCTCCTCCCAGAAGATCCGGTTCAGTCGCCGGACCGTTTCTTTCCCCGCTTCCGTGAGGTCAAAAAGCCCCGCAGCCCCCTCCTTCCATTCGATCATAGGCATCCGGGCGATCTCCCCTGCCACCTCCCGCAGATACCTCTCTTCCTCCGGGGGAAGGGGATAGCTATCGATCTCGAGCTCGGTACAGTAAGTATCCTGAAAGGGGAAACCGATGACCTCACAGAGGGCCTTGATATAGGGCGCGTAGCTGGTGCTGATGATATAGGAAGGCATCTTCTCCCTGACGAACCGGAGGGTCTCCTCGGCGCCGGGCAACAGGAGGATGTTCGCCCGCGAGAACTGTCCGATCCGCTCGTACGTCGCGCCAAAGGCCTTG
>CAYHAB010000259.1:0-3574 GCA_964354505.1 uncultured Thermodesulfobacteriota bacterium | reverse complement strand
ACACCGAGCTTGGTTTAGATCCTTTTGCGCACCTTCAGTGTTCAGCAAAAGAGGGGATCGGCATTGAGGAAATTCTGGAGGCCATTGTGCAGAGGATTCCCCCGCCGAAAGGCGATCCGGAAGGGCCGCTTGCTTCCTTGATCTTTGATGCCAAGTACGATTCGTTCCGCGGCACGGTAGTCCATTGCCGTGTCTTTGACGGGGCGGTAAAGCAGGGAGATACGATCCGCCTTATGTCCAATCAAGCGGCCTATAAGGTTGAGGATGTAGGACATTTCCTGCTCACGAGGGTAAAGGCAGGCCAGCTTTCTGCCGGTGAGGTAGGCTATATCATCGCCGGTGTTAAGACGGTCTCGGACGTACACATCGGTGATACGATCACCCACGATCGCAGACCCTGCACGAAGCCCCTTCCCGGCTTCAAAGAATTCAAGCCTGTGGTATTTGCCTCTATCTATCCGATTGCTTCAGACGACTATGAAGACCTGGCCACAGCCGTTGAGAAATATACATTGAATGACGCGGCCTTCGTTTATCAAAAAGATTCCTCTATCGCCTTGGGGCATGGCTTCCGATGCGGGTTTCTGGGACTTCTGCATTTAGAGATCGTCCAGGCAAGGCTGGAGCAGGAGTATGATCTCGCGATCATTATGTCTGTGCCGAGCGTCCGTTACCGGTTCACCTTGAAAGAAGGAAGTACCCTGTATGTGGACAATCCCGCGTATTATCCGAATCCAAGCTCTATCGAAAAAGCAGAGGAGCCCTACATTCGTGCCACCATGATCATGCCGGATAAGTATCTCGGTTCCGTCATAAAGTTATGCACGGAGAAACGGGGCATTAACTCAAAAATGCATTATCTGGGCCCCAAGCGGATCGAATTGATCTATGAGCTGCCGTTAGCTGAGGTGCTCTACGACTTTTATGATCGCTTCAAGTCCATAACGCAGGGTTACGGGTCTTTTGATTACGACGTCATTGACTACCGGGAAGGCACGCTGGCCCTCCTCGACATCCTCGTGAACGGTGAAAAGGTGGATGCACTGTCCCAGATCGTTTTCCGTGACAGCGCGCGCGCGCGCGCCTTACAGTTCTGCGAAAGACTAAAGCAAGAAATTCCGCGTCAGATGTTCAAGATAGCCATTCAGGGAGCGATCGGGGGGGACATCATAGCGCGGGAGACAATCTCGCCGTTTCGCAAGGATGTTTTAGCAAAGTGCTACGGCGGGGATATCACCCGCAAACGCAAGCTCCTTGAGAAACAGAAGAAAGGCAAAAAGAGGATGAAGATGGTCGGTTCCGTGTCGATCCCCCAGAGCGCCTTTTTATCCGTGTTGAGATCGGACACGGACAAGTAGAGGGTTCTTATCCCGCCTGCGGCGGGACTACGTCCTCGAATCCTGTCGGCGGCAATGTGCATGAACTCTAAAATTCCCGGTATTTATATTCACATTCCTTTTTGCCTGAGTAAATGCGCCTACTGTGACTTCTACTCAGTGAGTTCCCTGTCAGCGCTCCCCGCTTTTTTGGAGGCCCTGTTCAAGGAAATGGAGCTCTACTGTGGCAGATTCGAGCCCTGTGATACGGTATATGTGGGAGGAGGGACCCCTTCGGTTCTCAATCCCGGGCAGCTGGAGGCAATCCTGACAAGGGTCCTGAAGAACTTTCAGCTGATGCCGAATACGGAGATCACCCTGGAGACTAATCCGGCGGACCTGGATCCGGCCTCCCTTGAAGCGATGCGAGGCATGGGGATCAATCGCCTCAATATCGGAGTCCAGTCTTTTGACCAGACAATCCTTGATTTTCTCGGACGAAGGCATTCCGTAAACCAGGCCGTTGCCGCCATAGAAGCTTCCCGTAGCGCGGGCTTCACGAATATCGGGCTGGACCTGATCTATGGGATCCCCGGGGAGGAAGTGGGTGCATGGTTGGATACCGTGAGGCGGGCGCTCATGTTTGAGCCGGAACATCTATCGTGTTACCAGCTCACCGTGGAGCCCGGCACCCCTCTCGGGATCAGATATCAACAGGGGGCATTCTCGTTGCCTGATGAGAACCTGCAGCACGAATTTTTTATGAAGACGGCTGAAACGCTTGAAGATGCCGGATATGTCCACTATGAGGTCTCAAATTTTGCCAGAGGGATGGCATTTGCCTCCCGGCACAATCAAAAATATTGGGACCATACACCCTATCTTGGCCTGGGTCCGAGCGCCCACTCTTTTTTGGCACAGCAGCGTTGGTGGAATTATCGATCCGTTGATTGGTACATCACCGCGCTCCAATCAGGGGAGCCGCCTGTTGAGGCCGCAGAACAGTTGACGATAGCGCAACTGCAATTGGAGGCCCTGTACCTCGGCCTTCGGACGAAGAAAGGTATTCATCTTAAAGACTACGCAACCTACTATCTTTGTGACCTGCTCGCCCAAAAAGGGGCACGGTTGACCGCACTGCAAGATGAAGGCCTCATCGCCCTTGAGGGCGGTTATCTGCATCCAACCCGAGCCGGCCTTGCCGTGGCCGACACCCTTGCCCTGCTATAGAGCGATCAGCTTTTAACTTGTCCCTTTTTCTGTGGAGGGCCCGTTTGTGCTTTTATAGATCACGGGTGGTTTTTTAAGAAAAATCTTGGTATCAGGCGGCACGGATTCTGTGAGCCAGACATTACCACCGATGGTAGACCTGGCCCCGATGACGGTCTCGCCGCCCAGGATCGTGGTACCAGCATAGACGATCACATCGTCTTCCAGGGTGGGATGCCGTTTGCGATTGCGCAGCTGTTCAACCGCGCTGCTCGGCAATGACAAGGCGCCCAGCGTCACGCCCTGATAGATCCTTACCCGATTGCCGATGTCGCTCGTCTCTCCAATGACCACGCCTGTGCCATGATCGATGAAAAAACCTTCACCTATATGAGCGCCAGGGTGGATATCGATCCCGGTTACGCTGTGGGCATATTCGGTCATAATGCGCGGGAGCAAGGGAATGCCTTGTTCGTGAAGCAGATGGGCAATTCGATAGACCGTGATGGCATACAGTCCGGGATAGCTGAAAATGATTTCATCATAGCTCTTGGCAGCCGGGTCACCTTCATACGCTGCGCGCACGTCTTGAGCCAGAGTCGTGCGCAACTGGGGGACGGCCCGGATAAAGATGATAGCTGCTTCCTGCCCCCGTTCCTCGCAATGGGTGCACGGTTGATTATACCTCAGGCATTCATGGCGAATTGCCAGGCAGATCTGTTCCGCCATGATTTCAAAAAGGGCCGTGATTTCCTGGCCGAAATAATAGGGCAGGTTCATCTGGTCCACCCGGCTGTTGATAAAATAGCCGGGATAGAGAATGCGCCTCAACCTTGTGAGAATATCAATAATCAAATCCCTGGAAGAGATAGGCTCCGGTCCAATATGATCAAAGCAATCCGAACGGCTGCAGGAAAGCACCAACTCATCCACAATCTGCGGGATCTCCTTGCGAAATTCGAAGGTATGGGCAACCTCTGTTTTGCACCAATCGTCATCTACCGGGTTTTTAACGGTCATAGAGTCCCCTTTCCATGGTGGTCGCGGAC
>CAYHAB010000258.1:0-2743 GCA_964354505.1 uncultured Thermodesulfobacteriota bacterium | reverse complement strand
ACAATCGTGGGAATGGAAAGGTTTCAAATTTTTCATAATCTATAGTTTAGTTGGTTGCTGTAAGCAAAAAGAAGTTTAAGCAAAAAGGGGATTACTCCCCTGTATTACTTTCCATTGCAGCTATATCAGCTTCAATACCTTCTTGAACATGTGCTCTAAATGCTTTTAAATCAGATAGCTCACATAGTTCTTTATATGTCTTACCTTTCTCTAAGGTAGCAATTGTTTTATCTAGCCTTTCAGCTAAATCAAATAGTTTTTGTGTGTCCATAATATATAATTTAGTTGGTTAAAATAAGTAAAAAGAAGTTTAATAAAAAAATATAAGGGGATTGCTCCCCTTATATCTTATCCCTTAACAGGATACTTTAACAAACTAAATCTTTCCTTGTCTGTTAACAGTTTGCTTACTGAATTAGCATACCTTAACAAATCATCTTTAAACTCTGACCACTGTCTAAGTTCATTGACTAAGTTTCTGAAGATAAAGATTTTAAGTTTCATTTCTTCTCTATCTGTGGAATCTATTCCTAATTCCTTACACGCAATAATTTGAGAATTAAGAATACCTAATGCATACACATATTGGTTATCATTACTAATGCCTGTTATAGCAACAGAACTTGAAACCTTTATTTCTGCGTCCATTTCCAAAATGTGAGAAGAGATTGTGTTGTAAATTGTAGTAGCTTCTTCTAAGTCTACTAGTGCTTTCTTGTACCCGTCTAATGTTTTCATAAGTTATAGTTTTTAAAGTTAAAAAAAGTAAGAAGAAGTTTAAGCATTAAGAAAAACTACCCTTATTAAAAGGGTAGTTCTTTTTGTGCATTCATCTGCATATATAGTTTAACATACAATGACTCTAATGCTGTACTGTCCACCATATTCTTCATAGCCTGAATAGCACTGAGAAGAACTTTGTATTCTTCCCAGGTTAATTTTAATGTAGTTGTTTCCATAGTAAATGTATTAAGGTTAGAATAAGTATAAAGAAGTTAAAAAAAAGAGAGGATATGAATCCTCTCTAATGGTGAGTGCTAACTCTCTTGTGGTATTACGGTCCAAAGCAATAAGAAACCAACCTTTTGTGTGTACATAAGTAAGTTTCAATTGGTCTACTTACTAGTTAAGACAAGTAGGAAGAAGTTAAAAGAAAAAAGAAGCCTAAGCTTCTTTCTTTCTAAGTATTCTATGTCTAATGAATCCATTAGGCAACACAGACTCCTCTGCTTTCATTAAAGTACCTGTGGTAATCCAGGTATTTAATAATTTCTGCATATACACAGAAGAACAAATCCTATCATCAGCAGGATCTTTTTCTACACGTAACATTGGGTTTTCCAACATTATAGTAATCTTTACATCAGTTCTCATAATAAATATTTTAAAAGTTAAGAGAAGTAAAAAGAAGTTCTTTATACTATAAAAAAAAGAGAGCCTAAGCTCTCTCTCCTAAACCTTTAAGCATTGGGATTAATAGCCCATTCCTTAACTGTTAGTACTCCGTTTACTACTGCATATACTATCATTGTAAATAATTTTATTGGTTCAGAATAAGTAAGAAGAAGTTCTTTAAAAAGAAAAGGCCTAAGCCTTTTCCTTTTGTTCCATCTTATAACCTTTTCTGGCTATCAATACAAATATTGCTACAAACAATATATTACCTAGTGCTATCATCATACTATAAAATTTAAAGATTAAAGAAAGTAATAAGAAGTTCTATTCATTATAACTAGACTCCATTAAGGAGCCTAGCTATTTCTGTGGACTTGAATAATCTTTTAGTAATTTTAAAAGATGCAGCAGGTGGTCATTTAGCAATGTATTGTGTTGCTAAGAATGCAGAATGTTTAGCACTGCTAGTATATTCTAGGTTAAGTACTTGTGTGCCTTGGTGACACACAATGATTGCAAAGTAAAGAAACATAGTAAATAATTTAAAGATTAAGAAAAGTACAAAGAAGTTATATAAAAGAAAAGGAGCCTAAGCTCCTAGTTGAAAGATCTAATCATTGGCACTATATATATGCAATCTAGTAAGATACTAGAGATAATAATAGATACCTTGTCAGAGATAGTACCTTTCATATTAAACATTATACATAAAGTAATCATAGTAAGTAATTTAAAGATTAGAAGAAGTAGTAAGAAGTTACAAAAAACTTTCTCTGGTGGAAAAAAATACAAAGTATTTTTTACACACAGATACAGCCTGCCTAGACAAGTGGGGGGTAGGTCTTGCTGGCGGATGGGCCGGGGGTGTTGTATATAAGACCAACTACATTATCTTACATACTAAAAAAATAAAACCACCTGATCTCACATACTAAAAATCCAAATAACTTTGTCCAGTTTTTGGTGCAAGAAACTTGACATCCTGGGGGGTAGATCTGGCAAGAATATGCCTGAGGGGGTCTGGCTATATGCAAGTACATATAGTGTTTCACCTCACCCCAATGGATAGGTACAGTGCCCCTGCTTTTGCATATAATTTTTTGTCTCAAATATCTACTATATTTGCGACATAAGTTGTCACAGTTATTTAAAGAATTGTGTAAGAATTTTCCACCATAACCGGAACATAACCGTTTTAATGATGGAAATTTTCCACTATAATGTAATATATAAGTTACAAAAACATATTGTTTTGTAAACTATATTATGTTTTATAGTGTCACAATTATTTATACATTTGTGACATAAACTATTTATTATGGCACATATAGAACACAACTTCTTTCCT
>CAYHAB010000257.1:0-6141 GCA_964354505.1 uncultured Thermodesulfobacteriota bacterium | reverse complement strand
GACCGGGAAAGAGATGTCTGAAGTGAAAGAGCTGAAAAACTAAATGATTGCCGGTTCGGCAATAAAGACCTTCGAGTTTTTCTTCCAATGGCATCTCACGGAGCGTTGCAATCTTCGATGCCGCCACTGCTATCAGGGAGGGATAGCGCCGTATGAGATGACATCCGATGAAGTGAAGCACGAGATCGACGGGGCAACCGAGATGTTTCAGGCCTGGGAGGCGGAGTACGGCGTTGAGGTTGTCCCGTCGATTCATTTTACGGGAGGAGAACCCTTTCTCTATGAAGGGCTCTGGGATGTTGTTGCCTATGCGAGGGAACAAGGGTATGCGACGGCCATTATGACCAATGGGTGCCTGATTACGGCACAGGATGCAGAACGGGCATCCCTCCTCGGCATATCCGACATTCAGGTGAGCCTGGAAGGGGAAGAAGCCCTTCATGATTCCATCCGCGGCAAAGGGAGCTTTGCCGCCATGACCAGGGGTGTAGCGGCGTTGGTTGAAGCCGGCAACCGGGTGCATGCCAATGTGACCCTCTCCCGTCTCAATTTGGATTTCATCGAGAAGACCGCAGAGATTGCCAAGGAGATTGGGTGCCACGGCGTCGGATTTTCCCGGGTAGTTCCCTGCGGAAGGGGCACGGCACTGTTAGAAAGCCTCCTCAGCCCCCAGCAGCTCAGGCAGGCATATCAAAAGATCGCCTCGTTGAATAGTCCTGCCTATGAGGTCAATTCGAGAGATCCGCTGGCGGGAGTGCTCGCCGCCGATAACGCGTCCGTGGAAGACGGCCTTACCCTTGCCGGCTGCAGCGCGGGTTTCTCCGGCGTGACCATTGCCGGCGACGGCTCCGTCATGCCCTGCCGGAGGATTGGCTTGATTGCGGGCAATCTCAGGGAAGAACCGCTCCGTGCTATTTGGGCCGGCTCCGACCTCCTCTGGCAGCTCCGGAAGAGGGAAAGCTATCACGGCAAGTGCGGGCGGTGTCCTCACTGGGCCTCGTGTCGAGGTTGTCGGGCTGTAGCGTATGCCTTCTCTGTTGCCCAAGGGAAACCCGACCTTTTTGCCGATGATCCACAGTGCTGGATCGCGACGGAAACCGCCTGATCCTGCCGACAACAGATGACCTCAAAAAAATGGTTGCAGACAAGCTTGTGAGGACGGTTATGCCCTATGAGTTCCCCTGTCTGTTGTTGAGACGTGGGGTTGCGTCATTGCGCGTACGGGTTCCCATGATCACGACGGCGCTTTTTATATCCTTAAATCATTAGCTGCGCTTACCTCCTCACTTCTTCTCTTGACACCCCCTGACAATTCGCTTAGAGTTATTAAGGGAAGAAGGTAAAGACCGTTTGAAATATTTTCTCCTTATAGTTAGCCTATGCCGTGAAGGAGGGGGTATTATGAAAAAGATATTTATTATCGCAGGGTTGGTTATTGGATTGGTTGTCTTGGTGGGGGCTGCATACGACTACCTCCTTGAGATGGGGGACAAGACCCCTCAATCCTCTGAATGTAAAAAATGTCATGCGACGATTTATGAGGAGTGGTCGAAGAGCTTTCACGCCAAGGCCTGGGTCAACGATCAGTTCAAAAATGCCTCAAACACCTACAGCAAAAAGGAATGTCTTGCGTGCCATGTCGCCCAGCAGATAGCGGCAGAAAAGGATCTCGCCGTCAGGCCTGTTTATAAGGAGGAGGGGGTCAACTGTACCACCTGCCACCTGAGGAACAATATGATCTATGGTTCCTATAAACTGGTTGCCAAGCACAAGGCCGAGCAAGATGTGTCGATGCTTCAATCCGCATTTTGCTCGGCATGCCACATGCCAACCTATCAGGAGTGGCAGGGGGGAGATGCACAAAAGCAATGTCAAGATTGCCACATGCCGAGGGTGGAAAGAAAATTAGTGCAGGCGTTTCCTATTTCCTCGCTGGTACCGAAGAGGATGGTGGGTCAACACCTCCAGATGTATGAGGGCGTCTTTCAGGGGGCAGCCTACATTACCGGCCAAAAGGGAGCAGGATCCGTTACGATATCCCTGACCAATAGGGGGGCAGGGCATAACATGCCGACAGGGAAGTACGGCGATTATCGCCTCGTTCTTCAAACAACCGCGCTGAGCTCAGGCGGCAAAGAGGTACTTTCTAAGGAAGAGGTCTTTTCATCGCAGAAAGGTAACGGCGTGCCTTTCAAAAAGACCGTGAAATACGAATACCCCATTCAGCCCGGGGTCGGCAAGGATTACAAGGTGAAGGCAACGCTGGTTTACCAAAGGGCAGGGAGACCCGACGTGGCGGTGGCCTCGTGGAATGCCGAGTGAGCAGGAGGTGACAACATGGCGTTCATCCATCCCTTGGTAATACTGGCAGCTGTCATCTGTGGGATCTATGCCGGCGCTCTCGGATGGAAGCGGTTGCAGTACAAGCGCGGCAAGGCAGCTGCCTCGGACTTCCCATGGCAGCGACACATCCGATGGGGAAGAGCGTTCTTCATCCTCCTCTGCATCGGTGCACTGATCGGAGACGCTTACATGTTGTACACGACCGGCGCTGTCTTAACTACCGGATTGCATGCCTATATCGGTGCCCTCATACTGATACTCTTTTCCATAGGATTCCTTCTTGGTTTACTGCTTTCAAAAAGAAAGGGCGCTGATCGTATGGCCCTGGTCCATATGGGGATTAATTACGGGACGTTCCTCTTAGTTGCTTTCCAGATCGTGCTGGGTATCATCCTCCTCACTTTTTTCTATCCGGGATAAGATGATTGACAGGAACAGATTCATGCATCTCAATTCCGCGAGGAGGTAACAAGGGAGAGGAGGATACCCAGTATCTTTCCCTGCTTCATTTCTTTCAAACCCCTTGACAACCGCTGCTCGTTTAGGTGAATCTATGGGGAATTTCACGAGAGGTGCGGCAACACTATGGATATCACGAGCAAGAAGATTGAGCGAATTGTCATCGCCGGTTCATTAGACGAGTATAAGAAGGCGCATGAATATTGCCGGAAAAACGGTTTCCGCGTCATTCAGACCAATCCGTGCTTGACCGATGACGACCACCGGAATAAAGTTACCAGCTTTGAGATGTGGGCAGAAAAGGAGACTCAAGGGAAATAAATACCTTGCGTTGCCGGCAGTTCTTTGCGCGGGGAAAGAGCAGGGAGTTGAGAAATGAACTGGATTGTAGATATAGATACTGCCCTTTTGCGCCTTCTTAATCTGCAGTGGACCCATCCGTTCCTCGATGGGTTTATCCCCCTTTTTTCGCATTTTGGCGCATGGAAGATCCCGCTGATTGCTCTTTTGATAATCATTGTGATCAGAGAGCGCTTGAAGGGGGTCCTCATCGTGGCCGGCCTCGGCCTCACCATCCTTCTCAGCGAGGCGATGAGCACCCTGGTGGTGAAGGAATTCATAGATAGGATCAGGCCGTGCCACATAAATGATTGGGTGCGCCTGATAGAAGGGTATTGTCCCAAGTCCCCTGCCTTCACCTCGACCCACGCCACCAATATCACCGCTGCCATTACGTTCTTATCGTTTTTCTTTCCGAGGTGGCTTTTTGTGATGGTGCCTCTGGCCCTCCTTGTCGGCTATTCCCGGGTGTACCTGGGGGTCCACTATCCCCTGGATGTTATCGGGGGGGGGATACTCGGCGCCGGGTGTGGCTGGGCGGTTTTTTTTGTCTTCAAAAAGTTCGTCTTTCCAAGAATTGGTATTGCGTTAAAGCCCGCTCCCCGCGCAGCATCGCATAAGAGATCTTCAGCCAAGCAGCGAAAATCTAAATAGGATTGTTTGCTTAGGTCAAGGGTGCCATGCGTTAACTGTCAAGGGATTTTTCTATACGATGTGATCCTGCCTCAGTTTTGTTGCCGGAGATTATAAGGAAACTATAAGGGCGGGGGGGTGCCCCTCCTTTTCCTTCCTTATCGCAAGAGAGGGCTGATGAAGACGGTGTTGTCCACAGGGTCCACGAGGAGTTTTGCGGCGCTGGCGATCTCGTACTGATTGAGGGTGATGAGCTTCGATCTGTACATCAAGGATACGACGAGCCTATAACGCTCCATGGCCCTTTCCGGAGAGCGGATGGGGTTATATCTTTTGGGGCTGGGAATAATGGCCGCAAGGAGGACAGACTCGAAAAAATCCAGCTCAGCAGGGGATTTGTGAAAGTAATGCCAGCTTGCCGCTCCCACACCGCGTACTCCCGGAGACCATTCGACAACATTGAGGTATAATTCGAGGATCCTGCTTTTCGTGAGGTGCTTCTCCAATCTACAGGTGATTATCGCTTCCTTTAATTTTCTCTCGAGGGACTTCTCGCTTGAGAGATAGAGATTCTTGGCGAGCTGCTGGGTGATGGTGCTTCCCCCCCGAACAGGCTTCAGCTCTTTGATATCCTCCCAGAGGGCATCTCGCATCGCAGAAAAATTAAACCCATTATGTTGGTAAAAGGTGTCATCCTCTGCCACGATGACGCCCCATTGGAGAGCAGCGGGAATGTGGGAGAGGGGGGTCCAGTCATAGTTCCGTTGGCCCACCACGTAGGGGACTCGTTTGCCTCTCTCATCGCTTACCGTGAGCGTCATGTTATACTGAGAGTTTTTGAGAGGGCGCACGTTAGGCAGGGAACGGCCAAAAACCCACAGGAGGACGCTCCAGGAGACTATCAAGATAAAACCGGCGATAAGGGGGTGTTTTCTGGGTAACATATTCGTTTCAACGGCCGCGGGATGTCACCTGCTGAAAAGTAGCTTTACAGGATCAGACATTGAACCGAAAGTGGATGATGTCTCCATCCTCTACCACATAATCCTTTCCTTGTGCCTTCAGCAGACCCTTTTCCCTCGCGGCCTGCTCTGAGCTACAATCAATGAAGTCATCAAAGGATACCACCTCGGCCTTAATAAAACCCCGCTCCATATCGCTATGGATCTTTCCCGCTGCCCTAAGGGCAGGGGTCTTACGGGGGACTGTCCATGCCCTGAGATCTTGGTTTACTGTAGTGAAGAAGGTCACGAGGCCGAGGATATCGTATCCTACCTGTATCAACCGTTTGAGACCGGAATCCTTAAGCCCCAATTCCCGGCGGAATTCCTCCTGTTCCCCTTTATTAAGCTGGGCGATCTCTGACTCCAGCTTGCCGGCAATTATTACCACCGGCGTTCCATCGTTTTGGGCCAATTCCTGAAGGCCCTTGACGTATTGATTTTGTTCCGCTGCCCCAGGGTCATCCACATTGGCCACATAGAAGATCGGCTTGGCGGTGAGGAGTTGGAGGTCGGGGGGAAGGGGCCTTTCAACATCCTTGACGGATTCCTCCGCCCGCTGCCCCCTTTCTAAGGCCTCCTTGATGCCCTCCAAAAGGTGGGATTCCTCCTCAGATCCTTTCTCGCCGACCCGCAGGAGGCGTTTTACTTTTTCCAGCCTCCTGTCCACCATTTCCAGGTCGGCCAGGATAAGCTCGGTATCTACTATCTCTATGTCTCGCCGGGGATCGATGGTGCCGTAGGTGTGGGCTATATCGCTGTCGGCAAAGCACCTGACCACATGGGCGACGGCATCTACGTTCCGTATATGTGCCAAAAACTGATTCCCCAACCCTTCTCCTTTACTGGCACCCTTAACCAACCCCGCGATATCGAAGAATTCCAGCGTCGTGGGGGTGATCTTTTTTGGTTTGACCAGGCGGGCCAAGGCATCTAAACGCTCGTCCGGTACGGGGACGATCCCGACATTGGGTTCGATAGTACAGAAGGGATAGCTGGCTACCTCGGCTGCTGCTGCCGTCAAGGCGTTAAAGATGGTAGACTTTCCCGCGTTGGGAAGCCCCACTATGCCGCATCTAAATCCCATAGGTCCCTCTGGAGGAGTTTTTCCCTAATCTCCTCATCAGCGGGGGGCATCTGAAGACTTTTTAGCTCGTCCCTCCCCACCCAGCTGACTTCCCGGCACCTTATGGCCGAGGGGATTCCCTCCGTTATCCTGCACTGATAGGCCAAAAGGAGGATATTGAAGCCTTCATATTGTTTGAACACCGACTGGCGTATCGCCTCGATCTCCACCCCTATTCCCAGCTCTTCACGCAATTCCCGCTTGATACACTCGTGAGGCCCTTCGTCCTCCTCCACTTTG
>CAYHAB010000256.1:0-4192 GCA_964354505.1 uncultured Thermodesulfobacteriota bacterium | reverse complement strand
AGGAGGTCAAGACCGCCTTCTCAAACCCCCTCCTTGTCTCCCTCGCCCTCCTCGTCACCGGTTCTTTCCTCCTGGGCACGCGCTGGGTCAGAGCCGGCGATACCCGTTTCGGCATGGTGAAGGCGTTTTTGATCGGCGTTGCGCAGGGTTTTGCCGTCTTGCCGGGAATCTCGCGCTCGGGATCGACCATCGCCGCAGGCATGTACACGGGGGTGGAGCGCGGCGAAGCCGCCCGCTTCTCCTTCCTCCTGGCCCTGCCAATCATCCTCGGTGCAACCATGCTGGAGGGCATGGAGCTTTTGCGAACGGGGATGCCATCACAACAGGTCATGACGTTGCTCGTCGGCGCCATCGCCGCCTATTGCTCCGGTGCCGTCGCATTGACGTGGTTGTTAGGGGTGATCCGCCGCGGCCGGCTTGACCGATTCTCGTATTACTGTTATGCCGTGGGCCTGGCTGGTTTTATCTGGTTCTCGCGAGGCATCCTCTTCTGATTCCCCATGACCGGCGATTACGAAATGCACCCCGCCCCTAGTGCAGGGATCCGGTTATCAATGAATGCCTATCGTGTAGGAGAGCTGCTATTTCTTGCTGAAGACCTTCAGCATGAACCCCTTTCAGGGTCAGTACGCGACATAGGCGGTAAAAAGAAGACACAAGCCGGCAACAAGGGCTAACGGCTTCCAGAATCCCTGGAGAAAGAAGCCCACCACGATGAGAATGCCCCCCACGATTGTACGGATAACCCTCTCGCGTCCTTCCAAATTCTTGGCGTCAGTCACGGGCACCTCCCCCTCTCTTTTCCATCATTCTAGCGCTTCTCATCCAAAAAGCAAGCCTTATTGCGCTGTCACCGTCTTGTGCGAACCCTTCTATGGCATCAGTTTTGACCGTATGAGTTTTATCGCCTTCATCACCTCATGATCCGGCGCACCGGATATGTCTATGCCGAGGTTCGTCAGCCAGGTGGCAACCACATTGAGTATATCGTGGCTCATCCCGCCGTATTGCCCGACAAAAGACCGTAGCCTTGATTCCAGGCTGAAAGCCAGCTTTTCTCGGTGCGAAAGTTGCAAATAACCATTTACCACCGCAAGCATCCTCTCTCGATCGTGAGGCAACGTTCCATTCACTGCCAACAGATTGGAGGCGCTGTCACTGACGATCTCACACTCGGCTTCGATACGTTCCACCATTATACCGATCTCCCGTGCCATCTGCTCCTCAGATGCCTCGACAAAACCTCCCCCCTGCACCGCTGCCGCAAGGTCCGTCCCGGGGAATATCTCGAGGGACCTGAGCCTCACATAATCAGGGGCGATCTCAGTAAGGACCTTGGCGGTTTCAACGGCGTGTTCCTCAGACCACAGGGCCCCGCCCAAGCCCGGCATAACATAGACGCAGCAGGACAGTTTGGCGTCTTTTGCCTTCAGGCAACCCTCTACGTGTTCAGCAACCGTGGCCCCCTTTTTCATGAAGCGCAGTACCCTGTCACTCCCGCTCTCCAAACCGAAATGGACCCGGTGCAGCCCGGCCTCTTGGAAGGCCATGAGCTCCTTTGCGTCCTTCTTTGCCGCTGACTTTGTCCTCCCATAGATGGTAAAACGTTTTATGGCCGGAAATGCTTTGTTGATATACGTTACGGCCTCCGCAAAGAAGTCAGGCGAGAGCATCAGTGAATTGGAGTCACCGAGAAAACACGTCTCTTTGCCCCCCAATTGCCAGCTGAGCACGTGATGGATGCTGTCTTCTATGGTAGGCTTGTCTTTAAACCAGGAGGAAAACCATGCAAGCCTCTCATCCTCCTCACCATCACCATCGGTTGCAGTTGGTGATCGATGGTCGTAGGCGCGCGGCCGACCATCGTTGGAACGCGTCATCAATGGTTCGGCCTCTTTGGCTCCCCCCTGCCCCGCTCGAATCTTTTCAATGAGACCTGCGGCCTCCTCGTAGTTGGTGCGCGCCGAACCTTTGGTCCCGATGTCGTATTCGACCAAGAGATCACTGATCACCTTTGCCTTGTCTATATCCCTCTTTACTTCCTCGATGTCCCTCCTGCTGAATCGTGCTCCGTATTTATAGATCGGGCAAAAGAGGCATTTGTTCCAGCCGCAGTTTCTGGTCAATCTGAATGCCAGGCTGTAGTTCTCTGTCGGGGGTCTGATAGAGCAGATTTCAAAGGGTTCCACACGGCTTAAATCAATGGGAGGCATTTGCTGTCGCTGTTCCGGACAATGAAGTTACGTCGTAATGACCTGAGTATAGGTGAGAGACGGATATGTGTCAATAATTGGCTTGTCTTCTGTCGCCAGTCGTGGTATCACGTCGGAAGCCAGCGAGTCAATTGACTATGAGGAGATAATAGTGGCTCCTTTTCGTTCGCATATCCCAGCGCTCCTCTTTCTGGCGGGGCTCTTTTTCCTCAATTTCCTCTCACGAATAGTCCTGGCACCGCTGCTGCCTGCGATTGAGGGAGATCTGCATATAGGGCACGGCGAGGCAGGATCCCTTTTTCTCTTCATCTCCCTGGGCTATTTTGCAGGACTCTTAGGCTCCGGGTTCGTTTCCTCCCGTTTCACCCACAGAAGGACGATTATCGTCTCCTCGATAGTCGTAGGCACGTCCTTCATCGCCGTCTCCCTCAGCCATACCCTGTGGGGGATTCAAGGGGGATTGATCCTGATGGGCTTTGGGGCAGGTCTCTATCTCCCCTCTGGCATCGCCACCCTCACCTCTTTAGTAAGCCCGCGGGATTGGGGGAAGGCCATCGCCATCCATGAACTCGCCCCCAAC
Organism: uncultured Thermodesulfobacteriota bacterium; assembly: GCA_964354505.1. GTDB lineage: Bacteria > Desulfobacterota > B13-G15 > B13-G15 > RBG-16-54-18 > RBG-13-52-11. The sequence goes on along the minus strand of CAYHAB010000256.1, from coordinate 1,399 downwards.
CTGGGCTTTTTCGCAGCCCCCCTGGTAGCAGAGGGACTGATGCTTTGGTTCCCCTGGCGGGGTGCCATCGCAGTAATTGGGGTGGCAGCCGTGCTTGCCGGTGTAGCCTTTATACGCCTCGGCAAGGGAGGGACATTCCCTGGCGAAGCTCCCAGCCTTAAGACCATCCGGATCCTTATCGCCCAGCCTTCTTTCTGGATCATGATGGCAATATTTAGTCTGGCCATTGGCGCAAGCCTCGGTGTCTATACCATGCTCCCGCTATATCTGGTGGCCGAACAGGGCTTCGAGCGGAGCTGGGCCAATCAGCTGGTCGCCTTTTCCAGGATTGCAGGGCCGGCCCTCTCTTTTGTGGCGGGATGGACCACAGACAAACTGGGTCCAAAGAGGGCCCTTGGAGGTATATTGCTGGCCACCGGGATAGCGACCGTGCTCTTGGGTATGGCCAGAGGGTCGTGGATCGTACCTCTTCTGTTCCTTCAGCCAACGCTGGCCATCTGTTTTTTCCCGGCAGGCTTCGCAGCCCTGGCCATGGTTGGCCCCCCCCATGTCCGCAACATCGCGGTCTCTCTTACCTTTCCCGTGGCCTTTCTCGTAGGAGGCGGTGCCATCCCGGCGGGCCTTGGCATGATGGGAGAGGCAGATTCTTTTGCGCTAGGGATCATGCTCTTTGGCGTGTTGATCTTAGGGGGGATTATACTGCTCCGCTACCTCAGCCTTCCTGAAGATGCGACGGAATGAGTGCGAAGGATCAATCAAAGCACTAAAAGCTGGCCCATCCCGAACAGGATGGGCCAATTCATAGAAAGTGATTGCCTAACGCCTTAATTCAGCCCCTGCTGATAGAGCGGTCGGCTGAAATGATGGGTTAAGCATTCTTTCGATACTGAGAAGCGTACCAATCTATGACCTGTCTAATCATTCTTTGATATGATGTACGATTCTTGTGTGCTTCTTCCTTAAAAAACTCCACACTCGATTTTTTTAAGGAGATTGTTATCTTGACATTTTCTTCTTTTAAGACCAACTGATCCGGCGGGGGGAGAAAATCCTTAATCATTTTCAATTCCCCCATTGGTTCATCAGCATATTTTATTTTTTTCTTCATAGATCTTCCTCCCTTTTCTCCAATACCCCGCACCATAAATGCGAATGACATTACCTCTATATGTAAATCGCACGGTCATGATCCCGTCGCCCACACGGCCCATACAATAAAATCTTTTCTCCTCGCCGCTATGAGTTATATCTTCCGCAATTACTCGATGAGGGTCAAGAAAGGCATGTTGGGCTAAAGCAAAAGAAACACCGTGCTTCGTTTGGTTTTCTTGATCCTTACCCTCATCCCATTCGAAGCGAGCCTCTTTTACAGTAAAATTATACTATGGCATTGATGAGA
>CAYHAB010000255.1:0-4736 GCA_964354505.1 uncultured Thermodesulfobacteriota bacterium | reverse complement strand
TACTTGAGGAGTTCCCTCTCGAAATAGCGGTAGTGTTGTTGTTTGAGTTGATATGTCTTTATGGTTGCCAGTGAGGGAGCAACAATGACTACCCCTTCGATCCCATCGATGATGACCGTCTCCCCCCCGACCACATGGGTCGTGATGTCTTCCAACCCCACGACTGCGGGGATCTCGAGGGAGCGAGAGACGATGGCCGTATGAGATGTCTTCCCTCCTATATCGGTGACGAAGCCGATCACCCTTTGGAGGTTTAACTGAATGGTATCCGCAGGGGAAAGATCGTGAGCCACGACGATCACCTCTTCATCGAGATCTTCTATCTTCCCGAGTTCCCCTCCGACAAGGTTGCGGATGATCCTCTCCACCACATGTTTGATATCTTCCTTTCTCTCTTTCAGGTACTCGTCTTCGATGGCGTCGAAGGCCTCGGAGATCTTGTCCAGAGTGGTCTTGAGGGCCCACTCAGTGTTTACGAGCTGCTCTTTGATAATCCTCATGGTTTCATCTCGCAACATGCGGTCTTCCATCAACTTGAGATGAACATCGAGGATATAGGAGTGCTGCCTAAACCCCTTTTCCAGTATTCGCTGCTTGATCTCCTCCAACTGCTCCTTCGATTTTTCGATGGCTGCTTCAAACCGCTTAATCTCTGAGGGCACCTGCTCCGCCGTTATCCTGCGGGGGAGGAACGTTGTGCGCCGGCGCTCCAAGGGAGCGGCATTTCCGATGACGATCCCCGGGGAGACCCCAATTCCCTTCAGGACCTTCTCTTCACTGGTTGACAGCGTGTTCTTTTTCACCAAATTTACCTTCGATCAGTTTTGCTATTTCATCAATGGCCTCTCGAGCATCTCTTCCCTTGGCCTTGACCACGATCTTAGAACCTTGCCCGGCGGCGAGCAACAGGAGGCCCATGATGCTCTTTGCGTTGGCCTCGATCCCATCCTTATTTACCGTTATGTCGGACTCGAAGTTGCTGGCTATCTGGACCACCATATTTGCTGCTCGGGCATGGAGGCCCAGCTTATTCTTAATAGTGAGGATGCGTTCCTCGACCAGTTCCACTATTGCTTCTCCCCTGCCGTATTTCTCTCCAAGATCTCACTGGCTAGGTGGATGTTTTTTTGCCCGTACAATTTAATAAAGGAAGCCAATTCCTCGAGCGTCTTCTCCTCCCGAAGGGTGGACAACTTGATCAACATCGGGAGATTGAGTCCCGTTACGATCTCCACCTTCCCTTTCTCCTGAAAGGAGAGGCTGATATTGGAAGGGGTGCCTCCGAACATGTCGGTTAATATCAAGATCCCCTTTCCCATATCCACTTTTTTGATGCCCTTCTTGATCCTCTTTTCTACCTCTTCTATGGGATCGGAGGGATCAATGGAAATCGGCTCTATCCCCTCTACCGTGCCGACGATCTGTTGTGTGGCCATGAGGAACTCGTCCGCCAAGGCCGAGTGGGTTACGATGACGACCCCGATCATTTTCTTCATAATCAACCTCGTTCTATATCTCGGTGTCTGACTGTGGCCTCTTTGCCCTGTTGGCCCAACATGGCAGCCAAGTGCTCGGTGATCACAACCGAACGATGCTTCCCCCCGGTGCAGCCGATGGCGATGGTCAAATAAGATTTCCCTTCCTTTTCATACAAGGGAATCAGATATTCGATCATCTCGCTGAAACGGCGAAGAAATTCCGTGGTCTCCTTCTGCTTCAGGATATATTCCTTGACCTCTTTGTCCTTACCGGTGAGCCCTCGAAGCTCCCTGACGAAAAAGGGGTTGGGTAAGAGACGGACGTCCATCACGATGTCGGCTTCTGTCGGCAACCCATAGCTATAGCCGAAGGAGAGGAGGGTCGCCTTCATCAGCTTAGCCGGTGAGGTCATTAAGCGCTCCATGATGATACCCCGCAGTTGATGGACGTTGAGGCCCGAGGTATCGATGACTTCATCGGCGATCTCCCTGAGAAAGGCCATCTCGCCGCGTTCCTCTTTCACTGCCTCAGGCAAAGCAATACCCCGCTCCTTTTCGACGGGATGGCTGCGCCTGGTCTCGCTGTAGCGCCTGATCAGTGCCTCGTTCGTCGATTCGAGGAAGAAGATCTTTACCTCATGTCCTTTGCCGCGAAGATCTTGGACGACTTTTTGAAAATCTTCCAGAAATTCCTTTCCCCTAATGTCCACTGCAATGGCCACTCTCGCGAGCCCCCTCGTGGAATGTTGACAGAGCTCGATAACGGTGGGAATAAGGGTTGCCGGCATATTATCTATGCAATAGAATCCGCTGTCCTCTAAAGCCCTCATCGCTGTAGATTTTCCCGATCCCGATAGGCCGCTGATGATCGTTATCTGCAGTGGTTTCACATAGTGCCTTCGTAGAACTGAATGTTCAAGTGCTATCCCCGCTTTTTAAGATTCTTGAGGAGTTCCTGCTCGAATTCTTTGGCCGCATGATATCCCCTCTTCTTGAGGAGGTAATCTCTGGCGGCCACCTCCACAATGGCAGTCAGATTTCTACCCGGCCTGACAGGAATCCTCTTGCGGGGGGTCTCCACCTCCATGATGGTATAGGTCTCTTCCTCCAACCCCACACGGTCATTGATACTTTCTTCCGGGTCCACCAGTTCGATGACGAGCTCAACCTGTTTTTTTTCGCTGGTGGCTGATATGCCGAAAAGCTTCTCTATGTCAATGATGCCCAACCCCCTGATCTCCATATGATGCCGGCCCAGTTCGTGGCTGAAGCCGTAGAGGATGCCGTCGCGTTCCTTTTCAATCTGGATGAGATCGTCCGCCACGAGCCGATGTCCATGCATGACGAGGTCGAGGGCACACTCGGTTTTGCCGACACCGCTCTTGCCCAAGATAACGACCCCCACGCCGAGGACATCGATTAAGACGCCATGCAGACTGATGCGGAGGGATTTGTCCTGCGCCATAATCATTTCCTATGGTAACTCGTAATGCTCGTCCTCTTTGGCGATGAGAAGGTAGATCTCTTCCTTGGAAGCGGCCTCCATCAACCGCTTTCTCAATCGGACATCCTTTAAGAGTCGTGATAGTCTGGCCAGGGCTTGAAGGTGTTCGCCGGCGCTATCTTCCGGAGCAAACAGCAAGAAGAAGAGATGGGATGGTTTTTCATCGATGGACTGAAAGTCAATGCCAGCTTTGCTGCGGCCAAAAGAACAGATGATGCTGCTTATCTCCTTCAGCTTGCCATGGGGGATGGCGATGCCGTCCCCAATACCCGTACTGCCCAACCGCTCTCTTTCCAGGAGAATCTGCACGGATTTCTCTTTGTCCGCCAATCTGCCGTGCTTGACCAAGACGGAGACCAATTCTTCCAAGACCCCCTTCTTATCCCGGGAGGCGAGTTCCTCTACGATGGAGTCTTCGTCCAATATGTCCGTTATCTTCATTGCCTTACCTTGCTCAGGGTGACCATGCCTGTCGTCTCTTCGGGCGTTTTGACTTGTCCAATTGCTTCTTGATCTGACGCTCTATCTTGTCTACGACGCTATCGACGGCCGCATGGATGTCCTCCTTACTCTCCATCCCATGTATGGCGGCACCGGTGCCGGCCATGATGTTCACTTCTATTGTATGCCTGAATTTTTCCGTTGAGATGACCACATGGGCCTCGACAGGTTCCTGGAGATACTTTTTTACCTTTTGGAGCTTCTCCCCAATATAATCCTTTAAGGGAGAGGTGGGCTCCGTATGTCTGAAGGTTATGTTGATCTGCATGTGTGCCTCCGTTCGTTACATCTCGGCATTGATTATAAAATCAGAAATCTTAGCGAAAGAGGAGGAGGTTGTCAAGGAAAATGCCTCCCCAAGACGGTGATCTTACATCATCTTTTTTCTCTCGCTGGAGGAGAGTATCCGCATCATCTCCCGATACTTTGCCACGGTACGGCGGGCTATGGTGATATTGTGTCTCTCCTTGAGCAACTTGCATATCTTCTCGTCGCTATAGGGCCTTCGGCAATCTTCTTCGGCGACGACCTGTTTAATCAGGTTTTGCACCCGTTTAACGGCAACCTCTTCTCCATGCCCCCCTACCTTGCCACTGAAGAAAAACTTCAACTCATAGATCCCCTGCGGCGTATGGGCATATTTATTGGTCGTCACCCGGCTTACGGTGGACTCGTGCATCTGTATATCGTCGGCCACCTCCCTCAAGATCAGGGGCTCTAAATAATCGATCCCTTTATCGAAAAAGCCCCTCTGAAACTGGACGATGCTCTTGGTGACCTTATACAGGGTCGCCTGTCTCTGCTGGATGCTCCTGATGAGCCAGAGCGCAGATTTCATCTTTTCTTTGAGATAACCGCGGGGGACATCATCTTTCTCGGCATTGATCATCTCACGATAATAGCTGTTGATACGCAGCTTAGGGAGACCGTCATCATTTAAGACGACTACATAGTCCCCATCGACCTTATAGACGAAGACATCGGGAATAATGGTCCTTGTCTCTTCGGGACTAAAAGGGCGTCCTGGTTTGGGATCGAGACGCGAGATGACCTCAACGGCCTCTAAGACATCAGCAAGGGGGGCCTTTAATTTTCTCGCTAATCCACGGTAGTCCTTTTTTTTGCAGTATGCGAGGAATCCTTTCACTATCTCTTCTGCCAATGGGTTTTTTTCAGGAAGACCCCGCAGCTGGATGAGGAGGCATTCTTGCAGATCTCGCGCTCCTACCCCCGAAGGGTCAAAGGACTGGATG
>CAYHAB010000254.1:0-2542 GCA_964354505.1 uncultured Thermodesulfobacteriota bacterium | reverse complement strand
TCCTGTTTCTCTGTGTTGATGCGTATCAATACCTCCCTCTTCCTCTTTATCGTTTACCCTCAACCCAATGAGCTTATCAATTACCGTAAGGATGATCGCGGTCATCGCAAAGGCGAAGACCGCCGTGGCAATGACGGTTATGATCTGAATCCTTAATTGGTCCGGATTGCCGAGCAAGAGGCCATTTGCGCCGTTGGGATTGATCACGGTGCTGGCGAACAGGCCTGTCGCCAAGGCGCCCCACATCCCCCCGAGGCCATGGATACCGACGACGTCGAGGGAATCGTCATACCCCAGCCGCGATTTTAACATGATGCCTCCGTAGCAGATTATGCCGGCAAGGGCTCCAATAACGAGGGCTGCAACCGGCCCCACGAACCCTGAGGCCGGTGTGATAGCGACCAGACCGGCTACGGCACCGCTGGCAGCACCGAGGGTAGTAGGACTCCCTCGGTGCACCCATTCAATGATAATCCAGGATAGGGCCGCCGTAGCCGAGGAAACATGGGTGACCACGAAGGCGTTGGCAGCGAGGCCGTTGCATGCCAGGGCGCTGCCGGCATTAAAGCCGAACCAGCCGAACCACAAAAGGGCGGCCCCGGTAATGGTCATGGGGAGATTATGGGGGATAAAGGCCACGGTCCCATAGCCCCGGCGCTTGCCGATAATCAAGGCAGCGGCCAAGGCCGAGATGCCCGAACTGATGTGCACCACGGTCCCGCCGGCGAAGTCCAAGGCCCCCATCTTACCCATCCACCCCCCAACGCCCCAGACCCAGTGAGCCAGGGGGTTGTAGACGAAGGTTGCCCACAAGATGGCAAAGAGCAAAAATGCGCTAAACTTCATCCGCTCGGCAAAGGCGCCGGTAATCAGTGCGGGTGTGATAATGGCAAACATACACTGAAAGATCATAAAAGCCATATGAGGTATTGTCGATCCATAATCAGCACTCGGCTCCATCCCGACGCCCTTGAGGCCAAACCAGTCAAGACTGCCGATGATACCTGCATGGTCAGGCCCGAATGCCATGGAGTATCCCCAGAGGACCCATTCCACCGTGATAATGCCCAGCATAATAAAACTCTGCATCAGGGTGCCGAGGACATTTTTGCTGCGGACCATACCAGCGTAAAACAAGGCGAGGCCCGGCACCATGAGCATTACCAAGGACGCCGAAAACAGCACAAAAGCAGTATCCCCAGTATTCATGTTATAACCTCCTTTCCTTATCCGTTTATTTCATCTTATACCGGGTGATGATACTGCCGATTTATTACGCGAGTATTGCAGTGACGTTACGAACGTATTGCATCTGCGGTAATATGTGCGGGGGGTGATCTCAAAGATATCCGTAGATGTTTTTAAACTTTTTCGGGCAGGATGGGGCAACCACAAAGTTAGCGGACTATATGCACTGACGCCCGTTTTCTCGTATTGATATCAATCTGACTTCTTTAACCTGTTGTAGATCACCGTCAACAGCATCAGTTGAATTTGATCTGGTTCTTTCTCGCGCACCTTCAGCCAGTAGCTCATATTGCTGACGAAGGTCTGTTCCCATTCACTCAGCTGATCTTCATGATTTAACAGGTAGACGAGAATCTCATGTGTCTCTGGTATTACATTCATGCTATCATCCCGTTGCGGGCTTATTGTTTCTCACACGATGGTAAAACATCTCCGGTTTCATGATGGGTATATAAGATCATTATTGTGTTACGAGAATATTACAAAGTCGGAGCGATTTTGTTGCGCCCTCTTCGCCATCTTCTCCTAGCAGGACATGGGGAGGGGGGGCAAGGATGTGTGATGCTACAAGGGCGAGGCTTCAGCACTCTGTGCCGCCTGGAGCTCTATGGATTGGAGAAATGGGGTCATAAATCTCTTGCATAATTGGTTGATGGTGGGTAGGTAACGGGAGAGTGAGGAGAGGATACCGCGTTTTTTCGCATCTTCAATAGTACTATCCGAGAGCCACTTTTGTATCATGTCATGCGTCACCTCAAAGTGGAACTGGAAGGCATAGACGAGGTCGCCAAAGCGGAAGGCCTGATGAGGGTAATTCCGAGACGTCGCGAGGAGGAGGGCCTCATAAGGCAGGTCAAAGGTCTCGGAATGCCATTGGAAGGCCGGAAATCGAGCGGGGAAACCCCGCAGGAAAGGGTCGTTTTGCCCATCCTTAGTTAACTCGAGTTCATACCATCCCAGCTCTTCCATGTTACCCCTGTAGACCTTCCCGCCAAGGCAATGGGCGATGAGTTGCGCCCCGAGGCATATCCCCACGGCCGGTTTCCGCTCCTTCAGCCATCTGCGCAAAAAGATCTTTTCATCCGTAAGAAATGGATAGAGGGCCTCATCGTTGGCGCTCATCGGCCCGCCCATAATAATGAGGAGATGGAGGGGCTTGGGATCCAGCATGAGCCCTCCACGCCAGAGTCCTCGCTCTTCCACCTCCCACTTTCTTTCCTCCAAAATGGCCCTAATAAGTCCCGGCCCCTCGTTAGGGTGATGGGTGCAGACCAGCGCTTTCAAACGGCGTTAC
>CAYHAB010000253.1:0-8445 GCA_964354505.1 uncultured Thermodesulfobacteriota bacterium | reverse complement strand
GCAGGTGCACGGGGCTGACCGGGCAGATGAGAAATATTTCATCAGCACCACACTCGACGGCCTGATCCACTTCATCTCTGTTCAACCTGGCAGAGACCCCTATGGACGCACCCAGCCCCGCCTGGGTAATGGCACGGATGGCCTCCCGCTCATCAGAGGATACCGCGGGCATCCCCACATCGAGCAGCGGGATGCCTATGCGGTCCAGTGCACGAGCGACCTGGAGTTTTTCATCCCTGGTGAAGTGGACCCCGGGGGATTGTTCCCCCTCTCGCAGGGTGCCGTCCACGATATGAATCCTATCCATGACCACCTCGACCACCTCTCAGACGCCAGCTCATATAGTGACAGTAGAGTCTCCCCCAAAAAGGCGTGCTCGCCTTGGAGGGATTGGGATGCAGCGAGCAGTGTGCTCGACACTTGGCCTTTTTCAAGATCTCCTCAAATTCACGGGCATTCAATGCCCCCCCGTTTCCCAGATACTCGGGGATGTGGTAGCCCAACCCCCCCCCACCGGGTGCGCTCGCCCGGTAGAAATCGGCAAAGGTGCGTCTGGCCGAGATGATCTCGAACGCCTCCGGGTGCAGGTGCCACGGGGAGGCCGGCTCTAAGGCAATGGGGGAAGTCCAGGTCCGTCCGATGTTTCTGAACCTTTTCCTTATCTCCCTCCTCAGGACGGCGGTTTGGGCCAGATCTGCATATCTCTCCCCTGGGATCCCCATGGCGAAGAAGAGATCCACCCTTATCCCCAGCCCGTCAGCCAGAGAAATGGCCTCTAACAGCTCCTCATTGGTATAGGCGAAGGTCTTGTTGCGATACCTCACCCCCTCGTCTCCGGACTCAGGAGAGAGGGCGAGGATTGAGCCATCAGTATCAAAGGTCGCATGAAATTCCTTCAGGAAGTTTTTCGAAGGGAGGGAGAATGATTCAAAGTAACACTTCACCCGCAATCCCCGCTTCCTTACGAGGGGGAAGAGCTCCTGGTAGTATCTTTCACCCTCCTTCCCCGGGTCAAAGGCGATGTGAACCATCTCGTATCCCCATTCCATTGCCTCGGCCACCGTGTCCGCAACCTTTTCGGGCGCGCGGAATATCACCCCTCTTCTGCCGTTTACCAGACGCTGGGCCTCAGCACCCCCGCCGCACCAGGTACATGCGCCGAGACATCCCCTGCCGACATTAAGGAAAAAGACGGGAGGTCCCAGGTGGAAGTGCCTCCTGTTTTTTTCCTTAGAGAGACCTTTGGCCCAGACAAAGGGGATCCCCATGGAGCGGATGTACGTCTCTCTATCCCGCAACAGGCCAAGGTTGGCATGCGAGCAACCTTCGAGATCCTTTTCTGATGCTACATACGAGAGGGGGGTCTCCCTGATCTCCTCCCCATCTCTCCAGGTGAGGTTGGGGACATCTGCCAATGGCCGCTTCTCTGTTACCGCCTCCATGAGCGCCACCAGGGGCAGCTCTGCGTCCCCTCGGATAACGGCGTCGATCTGCGGGAAGGATGCCAGGATCTCCCTGTGGAAGAGGCTGGCCGTGTACCCACCTAACAAAATAAAGACATGCGGCCTCTTCCTCTTGATCTCATCAGCGACCCTCATTACATCATGCGACTGCTGGTGCCAGTGGAGAGGGATGGCTATTACCCTGACCTCCTTCCCCCCGAGATAACTCATGGGTGAAAATGTCCCCCGTTCGATCCACTCCAGGCCCAGGTGCCCTATCTCGGTTGTATATCCGTGCCGGGCTGTCAGATCGGCTAGGGCCCAGGTCCCCATGGGGAGGAGGTTGGTTGTCATATACTCACCATACGGGGGATAATAGCTGGAGGATTTGGGCACGTGGGCGATGAGCAGGTCTATGGCTTCTTTCATCCCAAGAGCTCCAAGGCCTCCGCGATTGTTGCCCCCTGGTGGACCAGCGCGCAGATGGCCTGCACCATCTTTTGCGGGCTTTCGTGCTGAAACACGTTCCTACCGATGGAGACCCCCCTGGCGCCCCCCTCCAGGGCCCCCTTGATCATCTCCAGGAGCTCCCGGTCACCGCCCTTTGCCCCCCCGGCGATGACCACCGGGACGGGACACCCGTCAATCACCTGACGGAAGGATAGGGGGTCGCCAGTGTACATCACCTTCACCACATCAGCCCCCAACTCCGCAGCCACCCGGGCCGCATGTCTGACCAGCTGAGGGTGGCATTCATCCTCTACACCGGGGCCGCGGCAATAGGCCATGGCCAAGAGGGGGAGCCCCCACCGGATGCACTCCCCTGCCACCTTCCCCAGATCTTTGATCATCTCCCCCTCAGCGGGGTTTCCCAGATTGAGGTGGAAGGAGACGGCATCGGCCCCGCAACACAGGGCCTCCTCCACCTTACAGACCAGGACCTTTCTCAGGGGTTCGGGGGAGAGGTCGGTGCTGGCGGACAGGTGCACGATCAATCCTATCCCTTTACCGTTACCCCACGGGCCCAAAGGGACAGCGCCGCGGTGCAGAACCACGGCATCCGCGCCTCCCTTGGTCACCTCCCTCAGTATCTCCCTCATATCCGCCATGCCGGGGAGGGGACCCTGGGTCACCCCGTGGTCGAGGGGGACAATGACCGTCCTCTGGGAAAGGGGATTAAAGATCCTCCTCAGGCGCACTTCCTTGCCACCCACCTCTTTCACCTCCTGTTTATTGTAGAAATTATTAAGGAAGAAGGAGGTTAATAAGCAAGCACTATGCCAACGAGAAGGGTTTGCAACCGGCTTATTTTAAAGGGAAAATTTGTAAGCAGCGGAAACTAGTGTCCTATATTGGAACAATTGTTACAATATGGAACTACGGCAGGAGGCCGTATTCCTTCAGTCGCCTCCAGAGGGTGTTGCGCCCGATCCCCAGCTCCCGGGCCGCCTTGACCTGGTTGCCGCTGTGCCGTTCCAGGGCAGAGAGGGTGTGGCGTCGCTGTAATTCTTTGAGGGTAACCCCCCCCTGCTCGGACCCCGCATCGGAGTAGGGGATGCCGAGAGAGAGGTCCTGTGGGGTAATGGCGGAGGCTCGGGCTAGGATTACCCCACGCTCCACCGCGTTCTCCAACTCCCGCACGTTCCCCGGCCAGGGATGATCGAGCATGGCTTGGGCCGCATCAGGGGCAAACCCCATGATCTCCTTTTGGGCCCTCTTTCTAGCGATCTCCAAAAAGTGCTGGGCCAGGGGTATGATGTCATCGGTTCTCTCCCGCAAAGGGGGTATGTAGATCTTGACCACGTTGAGGCGGTAGAAGAGGTCATCGCGAAGGATGCCTTGGGCCACCAAGGACTCGATCTTTTTGTTGGTGGCGGTCACGATACGAACCTGGACCCGGATGGGCGCCGTACTCCCCAACCTCCTCACCTCCCCCTCCTGAAGGACCCGCAGGAGCTTCCCCTGGAGGGGACGGGGCATGTCACTGATCTCATCCAGAAAGAGGGTCCCCTTATGGGCCGCCTCAAAGAGCCCCTTGCGCCCTTTATCCGCGCCGGTAAAGGCGCCCTTTTCATATCCGAACAACTCGCTCTCCAGGAGGGTGTCGGGAAAGGTGCTACAGTTGATAGGGATAAAGGGACGGTCGCTGCGGGGGCTCTCCCGGTGGATGGCCCGGGCGACGAGCTCTTTCCCGGTACCACTCTCTCCCTCTATCAGGACGGTGGCCTCGCTGGGGGCAACCTGGTCAATCCGCGCCAAGACCTCTCTCATCTCTTTGCTTGCGGCGATGATCTTCCCCATCCCCCCCTGTACCCTGAGCGCTGCCCGCAATTCCTGAACTTCCCTCACCAGGGCCTTGCGCTCCAAGGCCCTGGCCACCTTCAGAAGGAGTTCCTCTTCATCGAAGGGCTTGCCTATGTAGTCATATGCCCCCAGTTTCATTGCCTCGACGGCAGTGGCTATCGTCCCGTAGGCGGTGAAGATGAGGACTTCGGTCTCGTGGTCGGTGGCCTTAAGGTGGCGCAGGAGTTCTATTCCGTCGACCCCCTCCATCTTCAGGTCGGTGAGGATCATGTCGTATTCCCCCGGCTCAAACATCCGTAGCGCCTCAACCCCGTCAGCCGCCTGAGAAACCTGGTATCCCTCTCTCTTTAGGAGGATGGAGAGGGTCGTCCTCATGGAAGGCTCATCATCCACCACCAGGATGTGACCTTTACGTTGCTGTTCTGTCATCCTGCATCCTGTAGAGGAAGAGAGATAGTGAAGAGGGTCCAGGAGCTGGCGTCGCTGTCCACCTGGATAAAACCCCCGTGGGCCTCCACGATCCTGCTGGCGATGGAAAGCCCCAACCCTGTTCCCTTCCGCTTCTCAGTGTAAAGGGGCTCGAAGATCTCTTCTCTCCTCTCAGGGGGTATCCCCGGCCCTGTATCCCGGAACGCTATCTCGACCCAGCGCCCATTACGACGGGAGGAGACGAGCAGTTCTCCCTCCCCCCCCATGGCTTGGACCCCGTTCAGGGAGATGTTCCAAAAGACCTGTTCCAGCTGTTCGGGATCGCAGGGGACCTCCTTTACCTGCGGGTCAGGGCGATAGACAACCCGCACCTTCTGGAAGTCCTCTCCCCTCTTTACCCCTTCCAGCGTCCGCTGCAGGATGGGGTGTAGGGGATTCATCCTGATGCGGGGGAGGGGGTCTTTGGAGAAGTGAAGGAAATCTGCTAAAAAACGGTCAAGCCGGGCCGACTCCCGTTTGATCACCCCGACCAAATCCGCCTTCTCCCCCCCCGTGGCATCGGGGAGCAGCCTGGCAGCGGTCACCAGGGAGCCTAGGGGGTTGCGGATCTCATGTGCCAGACTGGCGGAAAACTCCCCGAGCCTCGCCAGGCGGTTCATCCTCTTGAGGGCCTCGGTCCTCTCCTGCACCTTCCTCTCCAGCTCCTCCACCATCTGCGCCTTTTGCGCCGCCACCAAGGCCCGCCTGTCCGCCCACATCCAGACCAGGGCCAAGACCCCAAAGGCCACCATGACGAGGATCGCGTTTCTGATCTCCCTGGCCTCAAACCCTGTGGTCCAGGCGATGACCTCTTGGTAAGGTGCCCTGGAGAGGAGGTAACCGCCATCCTTCAGGGGGAGGTACACCCAGTACTGATCCCCCTGGCGGAACCCTCCGGGGGCAAGAGAAAGGGATGCAAGGATCTCCTCGGTCCGTTGCAGGGGCAGGGGATCGGTCTTGCCCAAGGGACGGACCTCCCTTTGAGGTGTCACGAGGTAGAGGGGGCCTTGAAGAGAACGCCCCCCTTTGGCCACCTGCCGCAGCTCGGCCAATCGCTGTTGGGCAAACCCCTCCTCCGCCCTGGCCCGCAGCTCCCAAATGCTGCTGCGCGCGAGGAACACTACCACGACACAGATAAAGACCATCAGGGCGAGAAACCGCAGGGCCCTCTTCAGGGACATCCTTATCCCTCCTCTATCCTTTCCTGCACCGTCTGACCTAAGTGTCTCCCCCCCGCCTCTCTGAGTATCAGGACCTCATCCCCCTCCTTGAGATCGACTATGGAAATCGGTTCTCCGGAAGGGGTCACCAGGCAGATGGTCTCTGCGTTTTGCACGATGCAGGCAGCCTGCTCACCCCCTATCTCTGCCTCCACGAGGATGAGGGGTCGGCGCTCCGTCTTCACCCTCCCCACATAGGTGACCTGGGTCTCCCCCTGGGCATTCACGATCAAAAGCTCCTCCCCCCACCGCAGTTCACTGAGGTATCTGGTCTTGCCCTGAGGTACCCTGATGTATGAGTGAACGGCGCCGGCGTTGACCCGGAAGGGGCGCGGCTCGACATAGGGATTGGAAAGACTCTCCGCATGGATGAGGAAGAACCCTGCACTGCTGCTCCCCACCAACATCCCTTCTCCCTCGGCCATCTTGGTGCAGGTGTCGACGCAGACCCTGTCCCCCAGACCCAAGGGGGTCTTCCCCGAGATCCTAGCGGCTTCCAGGTGCAGTTGTTCCCCCTCACCTTTGGCCAGGAGGATGATCTTTTTGAGTTCGACTGGATCAGGGGTGTCGATTACTACCCCCTCGACTCCCCGCTCCAGGACCCCGAGGGCCGTTTTTGCCTCCACATACCCCTTTACTAGGGCGTACACCCTCGACCTCTTGGCAACCAGATTTTCCCAGGGGATCACCCGCCACCCCTCGCACTCCACCACCACGATGACCTCCTCGGGTATGGCAACGGCTCGATCCACATCTGCCTGCCCCTTTACCTGAAAGGGGACCACCTCCTTACCCCAGATGAGGTCGCCGTCCGGGGCGATACAGGTGATTACCCCCAGCCTCTTCACCTGTGAGGAGCCTCCCTCGGGCAAGAGGAGGGCATCCGCACCACCCTCCAGGGCGGCTAAGACCACCTCTTTGTCCGTGGGATCGACCTTAACCCAGACCTTTTTCATGGTGCCTCTTTTTCTTTGGCGGGAACTCTCCTAAGATACCAGCAAAAGGGGATGCGTTCAATAGGGGATGAAAAGGGGGTTTGGGGTTGCGCCTTGGCAGGGGATGGTGATGATATCGATTAAGTTTTTGAAACATTCAGGGGCATCCCCCCTGCCGTCCTACTCCCCCTTTCCTTACACATTAATGGCCGCATTCCCCCTGATGAGCGCGGCAGGCATTGTATGCGGAAAGTTCTTGAAGTTTATTTTCACTTAACAGGGCAAGGTTTTCTTTCACGGTCGGAGCCCCAGCTTCGTAAACTTTTATTCCCGATGCATTTAATTTTGACAATGCACCAGCACCTATGCCTCCAACAACCATTGCATCCACACTCTTTCCGTCAAGAGCCATAATTGGATTACATGCACCGTGAACATGATGTAAGTCCTTGTTATTTATCGTTAGAATATCTTTCCCCTCAGTATCGACGACGATAAACACCGGTGCCGAACCGAAATGGTCATAAACCTTGCTCTCAATTCCTTCATTACCCTTAACTGCAAAACATACCTTCATGGCTTTCTCCTATCTCGTTTATAGTGGTCCCTTGCAAGGGCTTTCCTTGAATGCGGGCATTGGCTACCTTCTCCTTATGTGGCTTTCCGCCTTTTCGTAATTCTTCGGTTACATTAGTCCTTTGTTATTGTTTTTGTTTGGTTCCATGGTAACCCCTGCCCGGTCCTATTCCAACCCCCTAGCATATCCTCTACCTTCCTCTGCTCCGTGAATGTTGCCACTTTTGCAAGAAGGACAGTTCTCCGGGCTACCCGTCCCCAAAGGCAGTTCCCAGAAATGCTGGCAGTCATAACATCTAAATTTTCTTATAGAAGCCATTTCAAACTCACCTCCTTCAATCCTCAACGCCTTTCCTTGAACCAACGCTTCCGCTACCTTTTTATGCGCCGATTCAATGATCCTCCCAAAGGTTTGACGTGAGACATTCATCTTTTGCGCTGCCTGTTCCTGGTATAAACTTTCAAGGTCAGCAAGCCTGATCGCCTCAAACTCGTCAACAGTTAAAATTACATCTTCCAACATGGCAAGAGGGATACCTCTTGGTTTAAAGTAATTACTTTCAGGGATGGAACCAACTCGCCTACAATTTCTCGGCCTTGCCATGTGTAACTCCCGCCCTTGAGACTAATTAAATTTTAAGCATATGCTCATAATTTGTCAAGACCTAATATATGGGGAAGGACAGTATGGATTGTTTATCTTTTCGGTACGGCGAGCTGATTTACTGCCCTGTGTAAGGAGATGTAATTCTGAAGCGGGGAAGGGGATGTTGTTATTTACGTTGCGCTATTGAATTCCCACCAGAATGCCAATTGTTTTGCAATGCAGTGATACCTAAACGTAAACGAGCAATGAACGGTTACGATCATGATGATGGTAAAGTGAGTGACATCGCTACCTGAAAACAGCGTAACTTATTTTTAATCAGCGGCTGCCTTGAAAATCAAGACATGTTTTTGCAGGATATTGGAGATGCTTTCTTATACCACCTCTTTATCCTTGAGCTTTAAAGCTACGGCTTCAAGAGCGGCCTGATCTTTAAGCGTGGCCAGCTCCTCCGAAGATTCCTGCACTTTCTCCAGGGTGTTGAAAAATCGGTCCAGGAGATCTCCGCCAAAGGTAGGCACCAGAAAAATATGGGTGTGGGGTATTCTTCTTCCGCGGGCATACATGCAGATAAAATCCGGCTCGTAGGTCTTCATAAGTTTTTGAGCTATGATTCTGGCTACACGGAAGAGACTCTCGGTTTCTTCCTCAGTAAGGTCGTGCCACCAGGGAACATGCCGCTTCGGAATAACCAAACAGTGTCCCTGCGTGAAGGGATTGATGTCCAGTATACCCAAAGAGAGCTTGTCTTCGTAAATGCGGTGGGCATGGGCCTTTCCTTCGGTTATATCGCAAAAGACACATTTCGGATAAGCTTTGTTCTCCATGATCTTCCTCCGGGGGTGCAGAATTACCCTGCATAAGATCGTTCATAAAGCCCTTTATCTTTTTTG
>CAYHAB010000252.1:0-2806 GCA_964354505.1 uncultured Thermodesulfobacteriota bacterium | reverse complement strand
CTGGCCAAGCCGCGTGATTTTTGACCGCCACACAGAATGCTTGCGTCCGGTTAATTCTTTCCTCTCCCCAGGGGGAGAGGATGCAGGTGAGGGGGAAACCAACGAGGGCATATCCACCCTCACCCCGACCCTCTTCCCGCTATGAGGCCGGGACATTACGGCCCGCTGGCGGGAGAGGGGGCAAATCGGATCTTCATCATGATTCGGAGGTGGAGTTCTGTCATGGAGAATTATGGTATAGCTGCACGGCTCACCTTGTCCCTCCCTGTATTGGATTTTTCTATTTGATTTAAAGATACCCTTGATTTAATATTGAATCCATCTGGAAATGGGGGCCTTAATGAATCTATTCCCAATAATTACTTTATAAATTTAAAGAAGGAAAAGGATGGCCGCTAAAAAAGCAATCAGGCTCACGACCACCGTCAGAGGGGCCGGCTGAGCCTCCAAAATGGGTCCAGGGGACCTGGACCGGGCCCTGTGCGGATTGCCGCTGATGAGCCACCCGAACCTCCTTGTGGGGATCGAGAGGGCCGACGATGCCGGGGTCTACAAGATCAGGGATGACCTAGCCCTGGTTCAAACCGTTGACTTCTTCACCCCCATCGTCGATGACCCCTACACCTTCGGCCAGATAGCGGCGGCCAATGCCTTAAGCGATGTCTATGCCATGGGGGGAACCCCCATCACCGCCATGAACCTGGTGGCCTTCCCCATCAAAGAAATGGAGATAGAGATCCTCAGGGATATTCTCCGAGGCGGTCTGGACAAGATGCGGGAGGCAGAGGTAGTGCTGGTGGGAGGACATTCCGTAGAGGATCAGGAGCTGAAGTACGGACTGGCGGTGACCGGCCTGATCCACCCCGATTCGGTCCTGACCAATACGGGTGCTGTGGTCGGCGATCGGATCATCCTCACCAAGCCCCTGGGAACGGGGATCATAAACACGGCCCAGAAGGGCGGGAGGGCCTCCCCTGAGGCCGTGCAGGGAGCTGTGGACCTCATGGCAACCCTCAACCGGAGGGCGGCTGAGGTAATGCGGGGATTTCATGTCAACGCCTGCACAGACGTCACCGGCTTTGGGCTGCTGGGCCATCTGTGCGAGATGCTGGGGGAGGGCGAGATCGGGATCAAGATCGCCATAGATGCCGTACCGATCTTGCCCAAGGCAGAGGAGTACGCCGGCATGGGGCTCGTCCCCGGTGGGGCCCACCGCAACAGGGAATTCTACGCACCAAAAGTAAAGGGGGCAAAAGACTGCCCCCCTTCTCTGCTCGATATCCTCTACGATCCCCAGACCTCCGGCGGACTGCTCATCGCGGTGCCAGAGAAGGATGCGGCGGAACTCCTGCGCTTCTTACAGGGGGTGGGTGTAAAGGACGCCCGCATCATCGCCGAAGTAATAGCCAAGCCAAAGGGGCGCATTGTCTTGTCCTGATTTTCACCCCCCTCTTCTCACAGGGTATGGGGATTATTAAACCCCCTCAATCCCCTGTCAGACCAATAGCTCCCCCTCCCTCATCACCACCTCCCCCCCGACAATAGTGGCATAGGCCTTGCCCCTCAGCCGCCACCCTCTAAAGGGGGTGTTGCGCCCTTTAGAGGCGAAGGATTGGGGATCTACCACCCATTTTTTGTCCGGATCGATGATGGTGATATCGGCGGGGTTGCCCACTGCCAGGGAACCGCCTGGAATGCCCAATATCTTGGCGGGGTTTGAGGACATCCGCTCTATCGCTTCGGCCAATGTTATGATGCCGGGGTGAACCAAGGTGGTGAGGACCACCCCCAGGGTCGTCTCCAGCCCGATGACCCCCATGGGGGCCTCTTCCCACCCCCGGGCCTTCTCCTCAGGTGTGTGGGGGGCGTGATCCGAGGCAATCACATCAATGGTACCGTCCTTGAGCCCCCGCCCGAGGGCCTCTACATCCTCCTTGTGCCGTAGAGGCGGGTTCGTCTTGGCATCAGGCCCGCATTTGTTCGCATCCTTCTCCGTTAAGGTGAGATGATGGGGGGTGGCCTCACAGGTGACCGTAACTCCCCTTGCCCTGGCCTTTCTGATCAGGTCGAGGGATTCAGCCATGCTCACGTGCGAGATGTGGACCCGCCAGTTAGTCTTCTCGGCCAGCATGAGGTCCCTCGCCACATAGTGGGGCTCCCTCTTGTAGAGGGCGATTGCATCGGGCAGGGGGATAAGGGGATTATTTCTTTTAAAGGCCTGGATGGTGGCCGGGGACTCCTCGCAATGGGGGGTCAGTAAGAGCTCATACTCGCGCGCCTTGTCAAAGGCCCTCCCCATCACCTGGTCCTTTACCACCGGATTTCCGTCATCAGTGGCTGCTACAACCCACGGCTTGCGCGCAATGGCCTTGAGGTTGTTGAGCTGCTCCCCTTTTCTTTCTTTGGTGATACAGACCTTGGTGTAGAGGTTGACGCACCCTTCCCTCTGGGCGAGCGAGATCCACCTCTTGACGGCCTGAAGGTTGTCCAATGGCGGGTCGGTGTTAGGCTCGCAGACGACGGTGGTATAACCGCCCAAGGCAGCCGCCCTGGTCCCAGTAGCGATGGTCTCCTTCTGGGCCTCGTTAAAGTCCCGGAGGTGGCAGTGCATGTCGATCAGGCCAGGCACCACGACCTTGCCCTGGGCCTCCAAGAGAGGGATACCTTCGTTCTCGATACGGGGGGCAATACGGCTGATGAGCCCTTGTTCGATGAGGATGTCGAGGTAATCGTCGAGGTCGAGGAGGGGGTCAATCACCCTTCCCCCCCTGATCAGCAACGCCATTTTTTGGTTGCCTCTATCTTT
>CAYHAB010000251.1:0-5436 GCA_964354505.1 uncultured Thermodesulfobacteriota bacterium | reverse complement strand
TTTAATACGTATATTTTTTGGATTAAGATTCGGTGAATTCCGACTCACTTATTAATGTAGTCTTTAGTGACATCAATGAACGTTCCGTCTTCTTTATACATACTAACCTCGCTTATTGACCCATCATTGTGATAGTAGATCCATTTGCCGATTGGTTTACCCATTTTATATTGGCCGACAACACTGAACTGGCCATTTTGGTACCACGATTTATATTCCCCATCTTCATATCCGTCGACGATATGCCACGAAATCACACTTGACCATCTTCCTCATAACCATTCCTTATTACATTGCCAGTTCGCCCGTTGCTAGAATCAAGCGGCCACGTTTGCATCGGCAGGTGCAGCCTTCAACCATTGCTCCCTCTCCTCCACCTCGTCGTGGGTCCGCCGATCCGCCGACAGCAAGCAATCCCACGAGGAGAGGCGGTGTTGGACCTTTGTGCGCCTGGTTCCGGTTTGGGCACTAGCATCGGCATTCCGAGGCAACTCCTGGGATTCACGCCAACGTACTTACGGCATCCAAAGTCTGCAGATTGCTGTCGCGTAGTGTAGCGGTTGAATGGGTTGAGTCTACCAAATCCCTGGGGGGCCTCATTTTCGGCAACTTATTAGTAACTTGGCCTGAAAGTATTTTCCCACGAGTGGCAAGAAGGAAAGGAAGTGGCACCACCGCAGCACATTGTAGTGAGGAGTAAAACATACGCAGATCTCAGAAAAGTCGAGCCGTTCAAGAAGTCTCAGGTACTCTCTACAGTTGCGGACGATGAGATAAGGCGCGCGAGGCAGTCTAGCAAGCCCGTGTCGTTTGAGGATCTCCAGGAAGAAGTCCCCGTTCGCGACCTCGATGTAAAGCACTCCCCCCTTCTTGAGAGATTGCCTGATCTTGCCGTAGATCGCAAGAAAGTCCTCGTCCCCAAAATATCCTCCGAGAGCCACCGTGAACGCCACGTCGAATTCTCCCGGGTGCCTGTCACAGAATTCAGGGATCGTCCCCGCCTCGAGAGTTGCGTTGGCGATGCCGAGCGATAGGATCCGTTTCTTGGCGAATTCGATGAATTCTTCAGAGAAGTCCACACCGTAATAAGTGCCGATGCGATGGTGGATTTGGTCAAGTAGGCGCGCACTGCCGCAGCCGTAGTCGCCACCGTGAACCTTGTGCTGAGAGGCACGCGCTTAGCATTTCGTTGAATCGTGTCGCGGGCGAAAGCCCGTCCATGATCTGGACGTACTCGCCAGAGAAGACTTCTTTGGGAACGGCCACGGGTGCTGCAGTTGCATCTACAATCTTGCTCATGGCTGGCTCCTAACTGTTGCACCAAACAACTCCTCGACCGGGAGGGAAAGGGCTTCATCGATAAGTTTCTTAGTGGCAGGCATAATATACCCCCTATTCTCAAATTGCATAAATTCTTTAAAAATCTTAGCACTGCAATTATACGATGCCAATAAAAGCATAATTTGTTCACGAATGGCTTCACTATAAATACAGTGTTGATCCCAGAGTTAACCTTTCTCGCTCTGGATTCGCGATCTTCCATTTCTTATACTTATGCAAATCTTGTCTGACCATGAGCAGGCATGCGACAACAACTGCCCCATCGTCGGCCAAATCGACGATGGGGATGAAATCCGGGATCAGATCAAGGGGGTTGAGGACGTAGAGCACGGTTACCAAGCTCCGCAGAGCAACCCTATCTGCCTCAGTGATTGTTAGCCTGTTTCTCGATATACACCGCGCTTTAAAACAACGCGTAAATAAATGGTGCTATGGCAGAACCTTCTGTCAAGACAATCAAGGCGCTGAGTAGAACCAGTAAAATAACGATCGGCGCCAGCCACCATTTTTTTCGTGTTTTTAAGAAATCCCAAAATTCTAATAAGATTGAAAGTTTTGACATAATATTATCCTCTTATTATTATGAAACGAGCACGTTGTTAAAACTGTTTTTCACAGCTCTCTAAATTATTCTCATTTGCCGACCGATAATCCCAGTATGTATTCCGCGAGTTATCCCAGTTTAATTCCAAAAAATGCTTTCCAAGCAGACGAGAGATCAATCCGATTGGCGTAAATACCAACAAAAACACCACGCTTAAAATCACCCGTGTCATCACCCAGCCAAGGATTGTTGCGAAAACCATCCAGACCCAATAAACTGGTTTTAAAATAGTAGGAACAGCTAAACCACTTGCAAGTAAAATAATGCCGATGATGAGAATGGGCTGAAATGAAGCCTTGTCTTTCCAAAACAGAAACCCGCTGATCATTAACAATAGTAACCCGACGGTAATGGCAAACTTCCGCACGTCACGCTTGTTACTCTTGATATTCTTAATTTCTTCAAGCATTTCTCAATCCAGTTCGAATTCCTTTTGCCAATCAGAATCCTTGGCCAGAGGCTTCTGCTCTGTTTTATCTAACAGACAATTCCCCATTATCAAATAATCCATTTCCGTCCGCATAAAGCAAAGATAGGCATCTTTCGGCGTGCAGACAATCGGCTCCCCCCGAACATTGAATGATGTATTCACAATCACAGGACACCCATACTTTTCATTGAATTTCGAAATCAACAGATAGTAAAGGGGATTTGTTGTGCCGTTTACCGATTGAATCCTGGCGGAATAGTCAACATGGGTGACTGCCGGTATTTCAGAACGCACCACATTCAATTTTTCAAGACCGAAATAAGACTTTTGTTCTTCGGACATCTGAAGCTGCTTGTCTTTCTTAACATCGGCAACGAGCAGCATATAGGGGCTTTCACGATCAATCTCAAAATAATCAGATATGTTTTCCGCTCTCACCGACGGCGCAAATGGTCGAAAACTTTCTCGATACTTGATCTTTAGATTCATCGTCTTCTGCATTATCGGCGATCTGGCATCGCCGATAATGCTTCTGGCTCCTAACGCCCTTGGGCCAAATTCCATCCGCCCCTGAAACCCGCCAATAACTTTTTCACTTGCGATTAAATCGGCTATTGTTTCTGGAAGTTGTGTATCTGTTAACAAGCGATACGAATATCCGTTCTTTTTGAGAAACGATTCAATGCTGTCAGTCGAAAATTCTGGCCCGAGATAGGAGCCTTGCATAAAGTCGGTATTATTGTCAGTCTGCCTCTGATTCTCCAGGTATTGATACCAGGTAAACAAGGCGCACCCTATAGCACCACCGGCATCACCTGCGGCTGGTTGGATCCAGATGTCATCAAATATTCCATCACGAAGCAATTTCCCATTCGCTACGCAATTCAATGCCACTCCACCAGCCAGGCATAAGTATTTCATTCCTGTTTCTTTCTTTACGTGTCTTGCCATTTTCAGAATAACTTCTTCCGCTACTTCCTGAATAGATCGTGCTAAATCCATTTGTTTTTGGGTCAGTTTGCTTTCCGGTTTACGGGGGGGACCGCCAAAGAGTTTATGGAACTTTGAATTGGTCATCGTTAACCCAGCACAATAGTTGAAATAGTCCATATTCATTCTAAAAGAACCATCATCTTTGACGTCAATCAAATGTCTATAGATCAAGTCCTTGTATCTTGGTTCACCGTATGGTGAAAGGCCCATTACCTTATATTCGCCTGAATTGACTTTGTATCCCGTGTAATAGGTAAAAGCAGAGTAAAGAAGTCCAAGAGAATGGGGGAACTGAATATCAGCCAGTAGTTGAATATGGTTATCTTCCCCTATGCCAAAACTGGTTGTTGACCATTCACCAACGCCGTCCATCGTGATGAAAGCAGCTTCCTGAAAAGGGGACAGGAAAAATGCCGATGCGGCATGGGATTCATGATGTTCTGGAAAAATGATTTTGCCGGAATAATTCAGTTCGTCTTTAATCAGTTCCTTGATCCAAATTTTTTTCTTGAGCCATTGCGGCATCGCCTTTAAAAAAGAGCTTATTCCGAAAGGGGCGTAAGCCAAATAGGTTTCCAGAATTCGTTCAAATTTGAGGAATGGTTTATCGTAGAAAGCGACATAATCCAGTTGCGCGCCGGTTATGCTGCCGTGATCTAGACAATAGTGTATCGCATTTACCGGAAATGATTGATCATGTTTCTTCCGGGTAAACCGTTCTTCCTGGGCCGCGGCAATTATTTCGCCGTCCTTTACAAGACATGCCGCACTATCATGATAAAATGCTGATATTCCAAGAATATACATTAATTATTCAGCAGTTTTTCTACCCTTTCCCTGAGTTTTTGACCAGCAAGTTTGTGTGCTTCTTTTGTCAAGTGCCCATCATGTTTAAAGTATATAGGAATTTTCTTTTCATGCGCGCTTCTAAAATACGGGGTTAGGTCTAAAAAAGGAATTCCATGATTTTCTGAAAATCTTTTGATTTCTTTATTTGGGCTCAATAGATCAATCTTTTTTTCGTCAACGTTTGATGCGATTAAAGCGTTTTGATAAGTTTCGCTTTCGACCTGCAAGCGAGTTGGGATATATACTATTAACAACCGATGCTGTGTTAGCTCATCTATTTTGATAAGTAACGTTTCCGTTAAATCCCATGCCGCTGTGGTTGTTTCTGAATACTTTTTATAAAAACACTCCTCAAAGCCACTGGTAATATCAGATGGCTTACGTAACTTTTTTAACATAGCAAACCTATAATCGATAAAGGTATATAGTAAAAGGTTTTTTTGCAAAAACTGATTTATTTTTCTATCAATAGATAAAGGTTTTGGTCTATTTTTGAGGACCAGGGTGCCTCCCTGTAATCTAAAATTTGGCCTCTTAAGATTATTTCCATAATTGTCATATATATCATTATAATAAAATGCAAGTACCGTCAAATCCGGTGAGAATTTTATTCCCAATTTTTTAAAGAGCAGGTATTCCTGCGCAGTTCCATATGCATTATGGCCAAGATTAATAAACTCGGTGTTTTTCATTTCTCTTTCTGCAACTTCACAAAATATTTCTTCCTGTTCAACACCCCAGCCCCATGTGTATGAGTCTCCAAGGACTATTACGCGTTTCATGCCTGCATGACGACTAAGCTGGTACTCGGTATCACGAAACCCATAAGAATTACTCCTTATTCTGACATTAAAATCCTTTCCCCTGAAGAACGCTTCATGATTAGGTATCTGAGTCCATCCGACATCAGCGTCAAACTGGTGGAACCCCGCAAGCGGATAAAATGTCACCACTTTCCAACCACCGAGCCTTAAAGCTACTTCACAGATAAATAAAACAAAAATGATGGAACAGAGGGTTAGTCCAATATTTTTCACCAGAGAGAACGATGTATTTTTTTTAGAGATATACACCATTTTTGCGCCCTACCTTAATTATTGGATAGATTTGTGAAATAACTGAGCATAGTATTAACACGGCAATTATAAAGAGTCAATACGTGCTAAAAATTTATTAAACCACGCCGTGGCTTCAGTATAAATAAGTTCGCCGTTGATAT
>CAYHAB010000250.1:0-13671 GCA_964354505.1 uncultured Thermodesulfobacteriota bacterium | reverse complement strand
AATTTGATTACAATATAGCTACATAATAACTAAGTGTCAAGAAAAAGATATGTTGATGTGAGTATATGATTATATGGTAGACGGCCTGATCCGCTTCTCTCCGCATGGTACGATAAAGCCTGATTTCTTGTCCAAACATATCAGTGTCATGTTAAGTTTCAACCCCAGTTCCACAGCCATTGAAGTAGGATGCGACATGCTTATCAAGATCGGAATTCCGGCACGCGCAGCCTTCTGGATCATCTCAAAGCTGATCCTGGAGGAAAGTACCGCCAGATATATATCGGACATTCTATTCCTTAGAAATAGAGTTCCGATTGACTTGTCCATCGCATTATGGCGTCCAACATCTTCTGCCTTAGCAAGGATATTAAGTCTCGAATCAAAGAGCATAACAGCATGTGTTCCTCGTGTTCGAACGTAATATTCCTGGTGCCGGGAAAATTTTTCAACACACTCAAGCACCTCTCTGTAACTTATCTCGGATTCTTTATCAACAGCTTTCAGATTATTGGTTAAATCTTCTATCATCTCCCTGCCGCATATCCCGCAACTGGTCTGGCTGAGAAAACCCCTTCTCTCAAGCTGTTCGGAGACTAACTTCTTTCTCTCGTCATTTAAATTAACCGTTATGCTGTTTTCATCAATATCGCTGCAGAAACCTATCCAAGCAATATCTTTAGGAGAGTCAACCAGTCCTTCCGAAAGGCAGAAACCCGCTGCGTGCGCGATCTCATCACCCGGAGTCCGCATAACGACAGCATAGGGCCTGTCTTCCACTCTTATTAGCAGGGGTTCCTCGCGTACAAAGTCCTGCATATACCTGTTCACAATGTTATCTTCATAACGCGCCAGATTGTAAGTCTGATAGATTTTTCTATTCCTGTCCATAAAACTTCCCTTTTGTTTTATCTTTTAATAATCTCCTCAATAACTCCGCCCCCGAACACTATATCATCTCCAGAATAAAATACAACGGGCTGTCCCGGAGTTATCGAAGTTGTGGCTCATCGAATATCACCCTTGCCTCCTTTTCATTACATGCTGTCAGAACCGCATCAGCCTCTCTGTGTCTGTACCGAATTTTGCCTTGACCCTGCAAGGCCTTTCCAGACGATCCAATGCTATCAGGTTAACGTCTTTTGCGATGAGCCCTTTCGAAAAAGCCCTTCCCTGCTCCCCACTACTACCCTCTTGTTCGGTGCGTCCAGTTTATTTACATAATGGCGGGTGGGCGGCAAGATATTCCTCGCCCATATGGATGAGAAAAAGAGACTTCACTATCTCTCCACCAGGGGACTAACCAGGTATACAGAGCATACCATAAACTGACATCAATAAGTACCTGCAAAAGATAAATGCGGTAAAAAAAGAGAGGTTTCGCTCTTGATCGTGATGAATACATCCCAGAAGTCAGGGCAGTAGCATCCATCATTAATACGGATACGCATTCTCTGGTAACCATCTGGGTTGTAGATTTTTCTTCATCCCTTACCGACATAAAAATGCAAGGGCTGATAGAGAAAACTCTTCCCACTACAGACGCCATCTCAAGGGAACTAAAGCGAAATAAGGGAGCCTAACAATTTTATTTGGCTAGCTTCACCTCATCACCTGCAGTTATATTCCCACCGCTGACTAACTTCGCCTCAGCGGCATCAAATCCGAAGAACTGATTGACCTTTACCTTCCCTTGCAATTTGCCTGGTAACCTTCCAAGAGAAACACCTGTCACCGAGTTTTTCACCTGTCTGCCAGCGTTATAGATCTCCAGTTCATCTCCAACCTTCAGGCCCGTTGACTTACCCGCATTGAGATAGAGCTTGTCGCCTTCAACAGAGGCTACACTTGTAGACCATTCCAGCCCTGCTAACCCCCTGATTATCCCCTCGGTAACTCCTTGAAGAGAGAAATTGATAGCATTGAGGAGGGCCTTATCCTGACTTAACTCCCCTACAGCGCGTGAGGCATATATGGGGTTTTCACCTTTTATGGTTTTGATGACATTCCCCGTATCCGTGTCCAACAACTGGACATTCATTTTTGTCATGGCTATTGATTCTTCGGTTTTTGTCTGCTTCCCTGTTCCTACCAATGTTTCCTGTATCATTCCAGTCACCAGTCCCTGAACTCCTAACAAGGTCCGTAATTTCCAAAGGGAAGAAGCAGACGATAAGGCACCAACATCGCCTACCCCAAGGCTCTTTTTTACCAGCTCTATATCCACTAAGACCACTGCCCCGCTCTCCTCCAATTGCTTGGCCAGTTGTTGAGTCACAAGGTTCCCCAGCCCCTCTCTACTCTTCTTCGTATTGTCCTGAAACTGCGCTATCACTACCTTATATTTTAGTCTCCCTAAAAGATAGGATGGGATGATGGGCTTGGTCTCAGTGCCTGCAAGCGCTACATCCTCTCCTTCCCGTCCTGCATAGGGTCTCTTAGAATAGGTAGTCGCCCTCTTCTGGTCACCGGCTGGAGAAGGTTTTTGCGAACTGTAAACCCACTGCCCTTCCTTACCCTTATCATAGACCTGAGTCTTCTCCTTCTTCTCAAAGAGGGCACAAGACGAGATAAGGAATGAAGCGGTGAAAATTATCAATATTAATCCAACTATCTTTTGTATCTTCATGATTGCGCTCCTTTCAAATCTAATTCTTCATAGCTGCATCGGAATACAATGTTTTCATCTCTTGTGTATATTTTCCATCGTGCGAATAGACAAAGAGGGGCGGTAACACTTTCACACCTTCGCCTCCACCTTTATATGCCTCTGTGATAATGAATTTAGCCTCTTCGCCTTTCCGTGAGTGTACCCAAAGAAGGACTTTCGGCTCTAACGAGGCGCTTCGCAAACTATCCACGAGAGTGATGGCCCGCTGTGCAGGAAAGATGACAAAAATTCTCCCACCCTCCTTTAAAAGATAACGGGCCGATTGCATCACATCTTCAATGGTACACGTGACTTCATGCCGGGCAATAGCTCTCTGGGAATGAGAGTTGATTCTCCCACTCGAAACCCGATAGTAGGGGGGATTGGTGACCACGACATCAAAAGAAGAAGGAGGAAAAATATTGGTCATAGTTCTGATGTCTCCGTGATAGATATGGATGAGGTCTTCGAGTCCATTAAGAAAGGCGTTTCTCTTGGCCAGTTCAGTTAACTTTTCTTGGATCTCCACCCCTATAATCTGTTCAGCACCTTCACTTCTCTTGCCCAGTATAATGGGGATTATCCCGACCCCTGTCCCCAGATCGATAACCCTTTCCCCTTTTTTCAGCCAGACAAAACCAGCCAGCAAAATGGCGTCTATGGAAAAGCGGTAACCATCCTTTTCCTGGACTAACTTTATCTTTCCGCCGAAAAAGGTATCAAAGGTCTCGTTTCTGGCAGGTGATGGCGCAAGGTCTTGCATTAAACTGATGCTACCTCCTCACCGGGAACGATCTTGTTGATTACCAAACCAGTAGCTACTTTAGGGGAAAAAAAGGTCGTTTTGCGAGGCATTACCTCTCCGGCATCGACCACGCTGTTGATCTGTTGAATGGTAGTAGGATTCAGGAGAAAAGCCACTCTATATCTCCCCTTATGTATCTCTTCCAGGGCCTCATTCCTGTCTTTAAATAATCCCACATCTTCTTGCTTTATCTTGAGCAGTTCTTTCAAGATAAAGCCATCAAGCATGGTCACATCGAGTTCCTGTAAAACCTCTGGATAGCCCCTCAGGAGCTCTTTAACGTTTATCTCTTTTTTGGAAATGAGGTGAATATATCTCTTCTCGCCACCTATGTAAAGGCCAAAGGTATATTTGCTCGAGCCTTTTTTATCCAAATCGCTAAAAAAGAGCTCGCGCGCCGCCTTTTCTCCACCTGTATCGTCAAAATTGAATGATTGAAAGGAAAAATATTTTTTTAGCGCAGTATAAAAAGCATTCGGATCGAAGTGCTGTTGTGGCGTAACCAGCCGGTGGGTGGGTAGAATGAGCAGCCCCTCCCCTTCCATGGGTGTAAGGTACAGCATCGTATATTCAAAAGGAGATCTCTCAGAATAGGAAGGATATTTCTCTCTCATTCTGTCACGATAAATGAGGGCGGTTTTATACCTATGATGGCCATCGGCGATGAGGAGCGATTTTTTACTCATTATGTTCACAACTTCGGCGATGACCTTTTTATCATCCACCTGCCAGAGGCGATGGATTACGCCATCATCATCACGGAATTCATAACGAGGGGTCGAAGTCCATACCGTGGCGAATTGGCCCTCGATCTCTCCTCCTGGATCGGAATAGAGGGTAAAAACTTGACTGAGGTTCGCACTGCATGCCTCGATCAGGCTGAGGCGGTCCTCCACCGGCTTGGGGGTCGTTTTCTCGTGAGGAATGATACTCCCCTCCCCCCATTGTTCAAGTTTTACCAATGATATGAACCCATTTCTCTTTTTTTTGTCACCTGCAGGGGCGGTGAAAATCTGTTGGTATGGATAGAGAGAAGGCTTTTCATCCCTGATAAAAACGCCTTCCTTTTCCCATTCCCGGAAGTATTGTGCAGCTTCTTGATATTTATCCACCCCACCTTCCCCTATTGGGAGGATGAGGCGGATTATGTTATATGGATGCCTCCCTCGATAGCGCCCTTCCTCCTCCGGCGCGATAACATCATAGGGTGGCGTAGCAACCAGAGAGAGGTCGCCAATCCGTTGAGGATCATAATAAATACCACGTAAGGGAACAATCCTGGCCAATGACTACACCTCTTTTTTTGTCGCTGATTGTATCCACCTTAATCTCATAAGTCAATTAACTTCTCACAATATCTGAATAGTATTAAAGTTTTCCTAACCTAGCTCGATATAACGTGAGATACACTCGTTTTGAAAATAGTGGGCTGGGCCAACAAGTTTAAAAAAATCGCGATTATCTTTTAGGTAAAATAATGATTTCATCTAAAGGATCAAAAATACATTACCATGCATCATTGTTCATGTCTTTAGAGCAAGCATGAATTCATGAAGACCGAATGGAAGATAAAAAAGGTATAAAGAAATGTGCCTACCAAATCAAAGCGAGTGCCGGTGACTTTATCCAGCATTATGCGAATTACTTCGGAGTATCCGGGGTTGCCCTCAATCATTAAAACACGAGTGCTTTTAGAAGGTTGACTTTGAAACAAATATTTTTTGATCAAATTTTTTAGCGCTTTAGGCATCTTATAAACTTTCAAGGACTGTAAATGAAGATTATGTTGTTATTTGAATTTATAAATTAGTAAATCTGCAAATGAATAATTGTGAAAGCAATTTTTAAGAACTTTCTTTTCCCAGCTTTTCATATTTTTTTAACTGCGCTCCCGGATCTAAAGCCTTTTTGATGATCTCCAACAAAGCTTGCGGCTCATACGGTTTTGTCAGAAAATGTTCCGCCCCTAGTTTATACGCCAACTCCTCATCTTCTTTGCTCCCTTTGGCAGTAAGATAGATAATCGGTATAGTCCAGGTTTTGGATGATTTTTTTAATGCCTCACATACACGATGCCCATGCATGGCCGGCATCATAATGTCCAAAATTATTAAATCAGGCTTTTCCTTATGAGCTGTGCTGACACCCTGCATCCCATCAAAAGCAACTACTATCTCGTACCCAACAGCCTCTAATCTTAGTTGAACAACGCGCACAAAGTCAGGCTCATCATCGATAATTAAAATCTTCTTTTTTTTATCCATCCTTCCCTCCTTTAGTTTTATCATCAGATATCTCTGCAACCCAAAGGCCCTTTGAAATTTTATTGATCATTTCAACCGCATCTTTGGCATCATTTGGAAATGTGACAACATCCAAGAAAAGCTCTATATCTTTCGGCCAAGCCTTCTCTTGCATCGCTACTTTGATCTCTTGCCCAATTCTCTCTTTGACTGATAGGGCATCTTTCTTCGCTGTATCCATCAATATTGCTATGATAATCTCACCATATTTATATCGGGAGACTATATCGCTTTTGCGACGCAGAGTTCTCGCAATAAGACCCTCAATATCTTGTAAAATCGCAAAAACCTGCGCATCCGTATAGGCTTTAATTTTTTCAATATTCTTCATATGGATAACGACCAGAGATAGAGGACAGTCCTTTACCGCCGCCTCTCTTAGGCCGTTAGCCAAGTATTCAAGAAAGATCTCATCCTGACCCATTTTGGGTATGCTGAAAATAAAGGTACTTCCTTCCCCACCCTCACTCTGGACCCATATCCGCCCCCCGTGCATCTCGACGATCTCCTTCGAGATAGCCAATCCCAATCCCGTCCCTCCATCTCCGGGGCCATACACTCGATTAAACTGGGAGAACCGGTCAAATAGCCCTTCGATATTCTGTGGAGAAATTCCTGCGCCGGTATCCATCACACTAATCTCAACTTGCCTTTGCATATCTTTTGTTGCAACTGTAATACATCCTCCTGCCGGAGTGAATTTAATACTGTTTGCAATCAAATTGGTCATAACTTGATAGATTCTATCTCGGTCAATATAGATTGATTGAATATCTTTATTCACGCCAATTATAAGCTTAATTTCCTTGCTTTTTGCTTGATTCTGAAACGAAGAGAAAACTTCTTCAAGTAACGATGCAATGTTTACCGAAGATTTCCTCAATTCCATTTTGCCTGCATCAATCTTTGATATATCCAATAAGTCATTGATTAATCGGGCTAAACGATCAATATTATTTTTGACTGTTGCAAGCATATGCTTTTGATCTGGATGCAGTGAACCTAACGTACCTTCGTACACAAGGGCAATACCCTCTTTGATGGTACTTAATGGAGTTCGTAATTCGTGAGATACATTGGAAATTAGTTCGGTCTTCATCTTATCGATATCTTTCTCTTTAGTTATGTCGGTCATAATATGAACTCCACCGATAAGATTGCCCTCTTCATCCAGCAATGGATCGACAGAAATATTAAACCACTGGTTATCTCTTTGTAAAACAATCGCCTCGCTGCGGTGGGTCCTTCGCATGCGATCGAAGGGACATTCATCAATAGGCTCTCTCGTGCCGTGCATGAGTTTATAACAGCTTTGTCCGATGATATCGATAAATGGTTTCCCCAGCAAGGTTGTCATAGCCCTGTTACAACGAATAACTTTTCTTTCCAAATCAATAAGGCAAACAATGTCGCTGATGGCATCGAAAGTCGTACGCCACTCCTGCGCCGCATTGAGCAACATCTCCCCCATTCGTTTCCGTTCAGTAATATCCTGCCCAATTCCGAGAATTCCTATGACTTCACCATTTTCGTCGAAACGAGGGGTCAAATGCAAATTAATCCAGAGCTTATGTCCATCTTTAGACACTTCTCTAATTTCGCAGCTCGTCCCCTTTTTATTATTAAAAATGTAAGATTTAACTTCTTCTATTTTCTTTTTCGTCTCAACTTCATCTTGCGGATACAATATTTCTGCTTTATGCTTTCCGATGATTTCTCCTGCCTTATAACCAAATATTTTTTCAGCTCCTTTATTCCAATAGAGGATATTGCCATCAAGCCCTGTGTACAAGATGGAAATAGCGAGAGAGCTTTCCAAAATGTTTTGCAAAAAGAAGTCTGTCTCACGGAGAATTTCGTCGACCCGCTTGCGCTCGATGGCATAACGTATCGAGTGAACCAGTAATTTGGCATCTACTTTTTCTTTTACAAGATAGTCTTGAGCACCTTTCTGAACTGCTTCGAGGGCCAATTCATCATTGTCGGTCACCGTCAACACAATAATCGGCACGTTTTGCGCTTGTGCGCTCACCTTATCGAAAGTCTCAATACCCTGGCTGTCGGGCAATCTGAGATCTAGCAGGATTACATCCGCTCCATCTTTAGCAAGTTTATGCAGACCATCCGAAAGCGTCTTGGAACCTAGTAAATAAAATTGAGTGTCGGCGACTTTATCCAGCATTATGCGAATCACTTCGGAGTATCCGGGATTGTCCTCAATCAGTAAAACCCGAATAACTTCGGGCGATTGTTTTAGTGGCATTGGCCCTTTCTGCCCTGCCCGTTGACTTGTGGCCATCTTTCTCCCTTGTTCTGATCTAAACCTTCACTTTTTTCTCTAAAATTATGCTCCAAAATCACTAATGAAACAATATAAAAAAATAGAATTATTTCATAGTATTACATGTAACATAAGACATTCCTTTGTTTGGTTAAGAAAATCTACCTCCTCGTGCAGAATACATACCCCCCCTGATATAAAACCTCACTGTTGCAGAACTCATCTCATAGTATCACGGTGCAGAACATTCAAGGTCACCGTCTTTTGGCCTCCACGTAGGGGGCACCACCGGGCTCTTTCTGCCTCCCCGTAGCGGCCCCCAGCTCAGGGTGAATTCCCCATATCTATCATTCACCAGATCCATGGCCATGACCAGTTCTTCCCTTTTCCTCTCCCCTTCAAAGAGGGGGATCTGCATGGTCCCCCTGACCAGGTTCGCCAGGCTCACCCCCACCAGCCTCACGGCATCCCTGAGCCGTATGCCATCCAGTATCTGCGTGGCCACCTCATGGATCTGGGGACCGGTAGTGATGTACCGCTTCAGGGTCATCCTCCGGGAGAAGGTATGAAAATCGCTATAGCGCAAGGTCAGGACCACCGTTCTTCCCGCATACCCCCCCGAACGCAGCCTCCTTCCCACCATCTCCGCCAGCATAAGTACATACCAGGCTATCTCTTCCCTGCTGTGTAAATCCTGATCCAGTGTCATGCTGTGCCCCATGGATCGGACATCGGGCTCGGCCCTAAAGGGCACCACTGGGGCGTCATCCACTCCCCTGGCCATGCGGTGCAGCATCCTGCCGATAAGACCAAACCTCTTCTCCAGGATGCAGGCTGGGGCCCTCCCGAGCTGGCCGCAGGTCGTAATCCCCATCTCATTGAGATAGGTCGCCAACCTGGGGCCTATCCCCCATATCTCCTCCACCGGAAGGTCCTCTAAAAGAGAGAAAACCTCCTCTTGCCTGATGACCTGCAGGCCATCGGGTTTTTGCATATCGCTCGCGAGCTTTGCCAGCAGCTTGTTGGGGGCGATGCCGATTGAACAGGTGAGCCCAAGCTCCTCCTTGACCCTTTCCTTTATCATCCGGGCGATGTTCTCCGCCCCTCGGAAAAGCCTGAGGGAACCGGTGACATCCAGAAAGGCCTCGTCAATAGAGTATACCTCCACATCAGGGGTAAACCCCTGTAGGATTTTCAGGACCCTAAGTGAGGCATCGACGTACGTGGGGATATCGGCTATCACGCGAAAAAGATTAGGGCATTTCCTCTGCGCCTCAAAGAGAGGCATCCCGGACCTTATCCCGTAGGACCTGGCCTCGTAGGAAGCGGCAGCCACCACAGTCCTCTTACCGGCCCCGCAGACGACGAGGGGTCTCCCTTGCAGAACGGGGTTTTTCCTCTGCTCCACCGATGCAAAGAAGGCATCCATGTCCAGGTGCATGATCACCCGCTCGCCGCCGCTTCGAAGCACCCTCAACCCTCCATGGAGACCCCGCAGATGGTCCACTGCAGCTGCACGGTATTGTAGCACAGCAGATAGGTGTTGGCCGCATCGCTGACTGAAAAAAAGACCAGCACCTCCCTGCCGGCCTTGTCACGCCAGATATGGTTGATGCTGGTCACTTGATACTCCCTCCCGTTCCAGACAAACCACTCAGGCTTGATGCGCCCCTGGTCGCCATAGACAACTCCTACTGTAATCCTCTCGCTGGTGGTGTAGTGCATTTCTCTATGATTCCTGGTGCGGCATGGGCACGGGAGATAAGTAAAACGCCGGCTCCAGAAATCTGTGGACAGCGACGACCTTGCCGATAATCCTCAACTGGGCATCCTCCCGGATCGATAAGGGCTCCATGGCGGGATGGGAGGGGACAAGTTGTATCCCCCTTGCGCCCTGGCGAAACCTCTTGACCGTGGTCTCTCCATCCACCATAGCCACTACGATATCTCCATTGTCTGCCCTGGGTTGCGGTCTCACCAAGATCAGGTCACCGTCCTGTATGTGGTCGCCGACCATACTATCTCCCCGGACCCTGAGCAAAAAAGAGCCCTTGGGCACCGTGGATCCGTCCAATGCGCAATACCCCTCGATGTTCTCCTCAGAGAGTACCGGAGCCCCGGCCACTACCCCCCCTACCAGGGGTACCCAGACCGATTGGCCCCCTCCCAGGGGCACTATCCCCCTGGAGCGTCCGGGGGCCTTTTTGATATATCCCTTCCGTTCCAGGGTATCGAGGAGCTTCTGCACACCCGCGGTGCTCTTCCTGCCCGTCAGAGAAACCAGCTCCCTCACCGTGGGGGAATACCCCTTTTCACGAACAAACGTGCGGATGAGGAAGAAGACCTCCGCTTGTTTCTTTGTTAATTTATCCATGGTTCGAATGTAGTACAAATGTTCACCTTTTTATACTGCCGTCAGGACGAGATGTCAAGGGCCAACTTGGCGTTGCCTTCCAAGTGAAGTTATAATATCTTTAACTTCTAAGAGAGGGACAGTTGAAACTCATACGCCAGCTGATCATAGCCATCATTGTCATCCTCATACTCCTGGTCGCTGGGACGGCGGGCTTCCATTTGATAGAAGGGTGGCCTCTCTTCGACGCCCTCTATATGACCGTGATCACCATCACTACTGTCGGGTACGGAGAAATTCACCAGTTATCAAAGGAAGGAAGAATATTTACGGTATTCCTCATTATGTCCAGCTTTGGAGGGATGGGGTACGTTTTGGGGAGCATTGCCCAAACCTTCATCGCCGGCCAAATCCGAATGGCCTTAGGGAGGAGAAAATTGGAGAAGAAAGTCAAAAGGCTCAAAAATCATTATGTCTTGTGCGGTTATGGTCGCATCGGCTCCTTTATCGCCAGGGAATTTGATGTTGAAAACGTACCTTTTGTAGTGATCGAGAAGGAGCCAGCAAGAATAAAGCTGCTCGACGAAGATGGATTTCCCTATGTAGAAGGGGACGCCACTGATGACGAGAACCTCATCAGCGCAGGGGTAGAGACGGCCAAGTGTCTGGTTGCCGCAACCGGCTCTGACGCAGACAACCTCTATATCACCCTTTCCACCAGATCATTAAACCCCACCATCTATATCCTGAGCCGGGCCGGTGAAGAGGGTGCAGAGAAAAAACTGTTAAGCGCCGGCGCCAATCGAGTGGTTTCTCCGTATCTGATGGGTGCCGCCAGAATGCTCAACGCTGTCTTGAGACCAAATATCGTAGAATTCGTTGACCTGGTCGTCGAAAGGAAGCACCTCGAGCTCCAGTTAGAGGAGATCACTGTTGAGGATGACGCCAGATTCAAGGGAAAGCCCTTGCGGGAATCCGGGATCAGACGAGAGTTCGGATTGATTGTAGTCGCCATTAAAAAGGGATCGGGTGATATGATCTTTAACCCCTCCTCAGAGACACTCATCGAAAAAGGTGATGTCCTCATCGCCCTCGGGGAAAAGAAGCACCTGGGGATGCTTGAACAATTGGTGCAGTCTGCGGAAATGCTCCAAAAGAGGAAATCTCGATGATCATCCACATCACCATCCCCTATAACGTCCTCATTCAGCGCCACGATGAGATCATCAGCAGGGGGGTCAATCCGGAGATATACTTAAACTCCGCATCCCTGGATACGTGCCAGGACACGGATGTGCGCCGTCTCGGGGATGCGATGATAAAGGCCGGTCTCTCCTATACCTTTCACGCCCCTTTCATGGATCTCGCCCCTGGTGGGGTCGACAGCAAGATCAGAAGGGTCACTCAGGAGAGGCTGGAGCATGTCCTGCATCTTGCTGCCTTGATAAGGCCCAAGGTTGTGGTCTTTCATCCAGAATACGACCACTGGCGGCACGGAGAAGCATTCGATCTCTGGTTTAAAGGGAGTCTGGAGATGTGGAGCCCATTAGTTAAAGAAGCAGAGAAGCTGGGGGTGACGCTGGCTCTGGAAAATGTCTTTGATCAAGGACCGGAGACCCTCAAAATGCTCCTGGAAAAGATCAACTCCCCTCGCTGCGGCTTTTGCTTTGATACTGGTCACTCACTCGTATTCGGCACGAGGAGCTGGAAAGAATGGATAGAGATGCTGGGCAGGCATCTGGTCGAGGTGCACCTGCACGATAATAAGGGTGCAGAGGACCAACATCTCCCCCCCGGTGATGGCAAATTCGACTTTACCGGATTCTTGCATCACCTGTGGGAGCAGCGGCTTTCGCCTGTTTACACCCTCGAGGTCCACCGGGAGGAGGATTTGCCGAGGGGTTTTGAGACAGTGAGGGGATACCTGGAGGCCCTGAGCAGAAAGTAACGCGAGAATGAAATTAATCAAGGATAACTCCTGTTTTGTCTGTGGAGACGTAAACCCCAACGGGCTGAGGTTGGACATCCAGCGTGATGGCGATTGGGGGGTCAAAACAGAGTTTATTGCACATGATCGTTTTCGCGGCTGGTCGCATTACCTCCACGGTGGCGTCATAGGCTTGATATTCGACGAACTCTTAGGATGGAACGCCCTTTATCTGGGCTATGATGCGGTGACCGCCAGAATGGAGGTGCGATACCGCAAGCCGATACCCTTGGGCAGCCGGGTCACCTTCCATGGAACCCTGGATAAACAATCTAAAAGGGTATTGGAGTTGAAGACTCATGCCTATCTTGAAGATGGATCGCTGGCTGCCGAAGGAAGAGGTACAATGATGATCATCAGCCGGAATGAGGATTAGCCCGCTCCTGAAGCCATCTTTCGAGGAAACGGTAAGGCGGTTCTTTCGACTTTTTAATAGTGAATAGTAGCTCTATCAAGCTTTTCACGTCGCCGCTCAATGCCTCATATGCCTGTTGGAGCAGGCTCTCCGGGGAAAGAAGGTAACGCCGATAGGCCAGGATCACGGCGTTGTTTAACCTCCCAATATGATCTGAGGGATCCCCTGTTGTTAACGTCTTGCTAAGCTCAGTTAGCCCCCGTTGCCCTTGGGCGAATATCTCCTCCCTCATCCTGACCTTCTCCTCCCGAGTTAGGTCCTGCGTATAGAACCCCTTGAGCACACCATACAGTCCTTGGAAAAACCCCGCCATTATCACCTCATCACCGGAGAAATCCAGGGCACGTTGATAAGAGGGAGAACGGAACCCAAAACGCTCCTCGATAAACATGAGGGAGCCCTTTTCCGCGACAAAAGAGGCTATCTGTTCGTTGAATTCCGTCTCTCCCTTAAAATAGAAAGTATTATGGACGAGTTCGTGGATAATGATATTGATGATGACTACCGGGTGGCAATCCAAAACAGTAGAATAGATGGGATCGCGCAACCACCCCAAGGTGCTGAAGGCAATGGCATGCTGGAGGCAGGTATCCATTCCCTTCTCCTCTAGTTTCTTGATCTCCTTGACGGCATCCTGTCTGTCAAAAAAACCTTTATACTCCACCTCACCCACAACGGGGAAACGCCAAGTATAGGGCTTCATGCTGTCTTTGGGACAAGCGCTCACCAGATAGATGAGGGCATCACCCCTTACTTGATAAAAGGTCTCATAGCTGCCGTCTAGGCGTAACCTCAACTTCTGTCGGGAAAACTCCTTAACCTCTTGAACGAGGCGAATCCCCTCCTTTTTGTTCTCCTCAATTTCCTTATCCTCAAT
>CAYHAB010000249.1:0-5883 GCA_964354505.1 uncultured Thermodesulfobacteriota bacterium | reverse complement strand
GTGGAATCGGCCGATGAGGTCTTCCAATTGGCCTTGACTGACTCCGCCGGAGAGGCCAAGACCTCTACGGGGCACGCGAAGGGATCGTCATAGCGCCATGTCCTTGCAAGAGATAAACAGGAAGAGACAGGCCCAAGACCTGGAGCGAAATCTGAAGGGGGCCTTTCACCTCCTCGAGGATAAGTATAGTGAATTTCAGCAGTTGTGTCGGGTCTTTAACCAGAATCGGGGCTACTCTTCGACGACGGTAAAAGAGATCAAGGAAATATACAAGACGATCACTGCCAAATTCGCCGAGGCCCGGGCCCTGCAGCAGTTGTTGCGAGGCAAGTACAAGGGATATGTACAGATCGATCAGCAAATACAGCGGGAAGTGGAAGATCTCTCCCTGAGGTACCGGAAGGATTACCGTTTCTTTGAGCAAAATCAGAGCACGTGGGAACGGGAACAACAGGTACGAAAGGAAAAGGTGGTACCCCATCGCATCTTCTCCCATCTTTATAATGTCTACCGAGAATCACCCTCCCTCTCCTCACTCATCCTCTGCTTTCACGGTGACTTCGCATCCTTAAACACGTTAAAGGAGCGGGTTTCATTGGACGAGATGGATATCTGTGATATGGAGGGGGATGAGATCTGGTTCTTTCTGGCGGGGGTAACATACCCGGAGGACTCCATCCTCAGGGACAAGCTCATCGAGACCTTCCTGCAGGGGCTAACAGGAAAGGTTAAAGGAGTGGTCTTGAAGCTTACCAAGGGGGATGAGGTACGAGAGGAAACCTTGAGGGCCATCCGCCGGGGCCTCGCCGGGGTGAAAGAGGGGGAGATCAAGATCCTGTAATACGCCCCCGCAGCTGGCCACAGGCGGCTGCGATATCCCCTCCCCTGCTCTCCCTGACGATGGTTGTGTACCCCGCCTCCATCAAGACCTTTTGAAAGCGAAGAACAGCTTTCCCCTGCGGCCTGCGAAAGGCAATTCCCGGACACTCATTAAAGGAAATGAGGTTCACCTTGCACCGGATCCCTCTGAGGATCTGGGTCAACACCCTGGCATCCTCCTCGGAATCGTTTACCCCCTGAATCAGGACGTACTCGAAGGTGATCCTCTCTCTGGGGGGGAGGGGGAGGGCACGGCACGCCTCCAACAGGGCGTTCAGGGGATATCTCCTGCTGATGGGCATCAGGTAGCTGCGGACCTTCTGGGTGGAGGCATTCAGGGAAACGGCCAGCCTGCACGGGACCTTCTCTGCGAATACCCTCTTCATCTGGGGGATGAGCCCAACGGTGGAGAGTGTGATCCTCCTGCGGGAGAGGCCGAATCCCATATCGGAGGCCATGATTACCAGGGCCTGTTTGACGCGGTCGTAATTGGCCAGGGGCTCCCCCATCCCCATGAGGACGACATTGCTGAGTCGCTCGCTTGGTTCGAACTCCCTGGTGACCCTTACGATCTGATCCAGGATCTCCCCGGAGGTAAGATCTCTGGCAAAACCGCCTGCCCCGGTGAGACAGAAACGACACCCCATCGCACATCCCGCCTGTGTCGAGATGCAGAGGGTAAGGCGGCCATCATCGGGGATGAGCACGCTCTCCACCTGATTACCGTCCCGCAGCCCGAAGAGGTATTTTCTCGTCCCGTCCCGGGAGCGCTCCGCCGCCAGAGTTTCCAAAGAGGAGATGCGGGCCGTGCGTCCCAGCTCTGCGCGCAGCTCCTTGGCCAGGTCGGTCATCTCCTCAAAAGAAGAGGCCCCGTGGCCATAGAGCCACTTCATGACCTGCCTGGCCCGATAGTGCTCCTTGCCGAGCCCGGCAATGAGGGCCTCCAGCTCCTCGAGGGAGAGATCTTTCAGATCAACCGCCATTGTTTGAGGCATTATAGGGCCAATGGAAAGGGGTTGTAAAGCCAAGAGAATATATCAGTATTATGTATAAGCCTGACCCGATCCGCCGCTCCAGACACATATCCAGGCCCATTCTAGTTTGCTGCCGATGAGCTGCATAGTAGGTCATCACGATATTGATAAATAGAAGGTACTGTTATACTATGAAACTACTGGGCTAAAAGCTCGGCATTCCCCCCACGTCGGGTGTGCTGCTTAAATGGCACCCTGGTACCCTTGTTCTAAACTTAACGGCCGGAGGGTGCGCATATGTCACCGAAGAAGACGCAAACAGAGGCCGACAGGCTGGACCGGATCATTGCCGAGGCCAGGCGCGACCGAGAGCTTCGTGAGAAGACCTATCGGGAGCAGGCGCTCAAGCTTTTTCCGTGGATCTGTGCGCGGTGCGGGCGCGAATTCGCAGGCAAGAAGCTCCGGGAGCTCACCGTCCATCACAAGGATCACGACCACAATAACAATGCCCCTGACGGCAGCAACTGGGAGCTGCTGTGTATCTACTGTCACGACAACGAGCACACGAAGTATATGGATGCGGAGTTGTACGACGCGCCGACGCCGGGCGGCGAGAAAGAGCCGCCCGCTACCTACAGGCCGTTCGCCGATCTCGATGCCTTGCTGAAGGGCAAAAAGTAGCTGATCCACTTCGGGGCCGAACAAAGCGCGTGTTCGCGACCTGTATCCGGAGCTATCAACGGTAGCCCTGAGACGCCTTTCTTTCTTGACACAGGGGACAACTTAAAGTAGAATGAAATGTTTATAAAATTGGGGCCCATAGCTCAGTCTGGCAGAGCCACCGGCTCATAACCGGCAGGTCCCTGGTTCGATTCCAGGTGGGCCCACTCTAAAGGGTATACAGTGTGGATCTGTATCTTAACTAAAAGGCCACAAGGAAAGGGCGTGTTCGACGATACACGAGTGCACCTTCCACGGTGCACTTTTTTTAGGCCTTCTCAGGGAAGTAGATGATGAAGGACCAGCTCCAACTGCTCTGGAAGCTTCAGACGCTAGAACGGCGGATAGAGGAGGCCCAGAAGGAGAAGGAGTCTTACCCGCTGGCGCTGGAAAGGCTACAGGACTTACTCAAGGCGCAGGCGGAAAAACAACAGGAAGAAAAGAAGAGCCTTGAGGAGCTCGAAAAGGAACGGGTAAAAAAGGAAGGGGAACTGGAAATGGAGGGTGAAAGGATTAAGCGCTCCCAGCTCAAACTCCTGGAGATCAAGACCAACAAGGAATACCTGGCCCTCCTGCAAGAGATCGAGGGAGGCAAGGAACGCAACAGCCAGCGCGAGGAAGAGATCATCAAGCTACTAGAAAAAATCGACCAGCTCAAGGCCGACTATGCAAGCACCGTGGAGAGGGCGCAGAAGGAACGGGTAGAGATAGAGGATGAGCAGGCTAGGGTCAAGGATCAGATGGTCAAGGTGGAGCAGGATATAGCCCATTGGCAGCAAAACAGAGAGGAGATCCTGCAAAAACTGGCGCCCGAGCACTTGAGGCGATATAATACGTTGAAGGAAAAGAGGAATGGCATCGCCGTCGTCTTGGTGATAAATGAGGGTTGTCAGGGATGTTATGTCAACATCCCCCCCCAGATGTACAATGAGGTCCAAAAGTACAAAGAGATCATCCTGTGCCCCAATTG
This sequence comes from uncultured Thermodesulfobacteriota bacterium, assembly GCA_964354505.1. GTDB lineage: Bacteria > Desulfobacterota > B13-G15 > B13-G15 > RBG-16-54-18 > RBG-13-52-11. The sequence continues at coordinate 2,340 of CAYHAB010000249.1, read as the reverse complement.
TAATCGAATCCTGTATTGGGAAAACAAGAGCGCCAATTAAATGAACAAGGTGGCAACGTCGTCCATATCAGATTCCCCTCACAGGGGGCCGCAGAAAGGATTCCTCTATGCGGATGGATCATGCAGCGGGAACCCCGGAGAAGGAGGGGCGGGCGTGGTCATCAAGGATGGGCAGGGGAGGATTGTATCGCGAATTAAGAAGTATTTGGGGTCAGTAACCAACAACAGGGCGGAATATCAAGCGCTGATCGTGGGGCTCGAGGAGGCTCAGAGGTTGGGGATGCAGGAGGTAGAGGTCTATCTTGATTCCGAACTGGTGGCAAACCAGGTAAATGGCCTGTACCGCGTGCGAAATGCCGCGCTCAAGATCTTGGAAGGGGAGGTGAGAAGACGTTTAGGGCACTTCTCCCAGTGGGTAATCAGATACATACCCAGGGAAGAAAACCGGGAGGCGGATCGTTTGGCCAGGGAGGCGGTGAGAGATAAGGTAGATTCGGTGGTCGCTGGTCCTCATTGAGAGGATCAGAGGAAAGTCCGAGCTCCAGAGGGCAGGATGGTCGCTAACGGCGACTACCCCTCGCAAGGGGTCAGGCAAGTGCCACAGAAAGCAGACCGTCCCGTGGAATGGCGGCAACGCCTCCTTCACGGGATAAGGGTGAAACGGTGAGGTAAGAGCTCACCAGTATCCCGAGTGATCGGGATAGCTTGGTAAACCCCATCCGGAGCAAGACCGAATAGGAGGGGAAGGGGGTGGCCCGCTCCATACCCTCGGGTTGGTCGCTTGAGATAGGCGGCAACGTCTATCCTAGATAAATGACCACTACTCCCATTGGGAGAACAGAACTCGGCTTATGATCTACCAGCAGTCTCTGCCGCAGCTCCCTGGCCCCCTTCGATGGAGGAAGAAGGGGATATGAAGTCAAAACTATCAGTGGCAGGAATCTTGATAATCCTCTTTGCCGTTGCCTTCCCCCTCGCCGTGGCACAGGGGGAAGAGGCCCTGATTGAGGGCCTCCAAATAGAGCAGGGAAAGTGGGCCCTCGCGGTCAGTTTTTCCGTCAAAAACTGCTTTAGCAAAAAGATGGAGGAGGCCGTCGAGACAGGGGTCCCTACCACCTTTAACTTTTACGTAAGACTATATAAAAAGCGCCCCCTTATCTGGGACAATAAGATCGTCTCTTACAAATTCCACCACCGGATCGTTTATGACAACCTCAAGCAAGATTTCCGCATCTGGCTCCAGGAGAAGGGGCAGGAGATGCGGGTTGCCGATCTGGAAGAAGCCAAGCGCTCAATGCAGCGAGTGGAGGGGTTTCCCGTAGTCAAGGGAGGAGAACTGGCGAGGGGTAATTATGAGCTTGCCATCAAGGCAGAGCTCGACCCGGTGAAGCTCCCTTTCAGGTTGGAATCCATCCTATTCTTCGCCTCCCTGTGGGATTTTGAGACCGATTGGTATTATCGGACCGTGAGGATAGAGCCATGAACAAGAGCATAGATGCCGAACGACGAAAAAGAAAGAGGGAATTATTCCTTATTATAGGGCTCGCCCTCTTCGTCTTTGGCATTACCTATCTGATGCTCCATCTCCCTCAACTGAGCAACCAGGTCCCCATCGGCAGCAATATCATCCTCTTTGGCATTATCAACATCAACCTCATCCTCCTCGTTCTCTTAATCTTCCTGGTGATCAGAAACCTCGTCAAACTCCTCTTTGAGCGCAAGAGGAAGGTCTTGGGGACGCGGTTGCGGACAAAGCTGGTGGCGGCATTCGTCTCCCTCTCCCTGGTCCCTACCGTGCTCTTATTTTTTACTGCGGTCATCTTCATCACCCGGAGCGTGGAGAACTGGTTCAACGTCCAAGTGGAAAGCTCCCTGCAAGGCTCCTTAGAGGTGGCGCAGACCTATTACCGCGATCTCGCCAAAAACACCATTAACTACAGCAAAGAGGTGGGCAGACTCGCCCCGTGGAAAATGGATGTGAAGACCTTAGAGACGCTCCTGGAGAGAAAGAGGAGCGAATACAACCTGGCATGGATCGGCGTCCTTTCCCCCGGTGGAACGGTGGTGGTCGAAGTCACTGATCCCTCCCTTACCCACAACAAGTTGGGTGGGCTTCCGCAAGACTCGGTACAGGAAGTGTTGAAGGGAAAGGAGATGTCGAAGATCTCCCCCTACGTTCGTGGCGGTGAGATCGTCTGGGGAGGAAGCCCGCTTTATGCAGGCAAGAGAATTGTGGGGGGGGGAGTGGTAAGCTACTACGCCCCGCAGAACTTGGGAGCCAAGAGGGAGGATACATCCCAGGCCTTCGTCGATTAGCGGCACTCCAAGATCTTGAAAAAA